>JAOUPJ010000086.1 GCA_029879945.1 Gammaproteobacteria bacterium | reverse complement strand
GTGTAGTGTATGCTTCGTGAAACGCGCAGCGGTTCGTGGCAGCGCGAACCGGCTTCTGAAAACACTTCGATCTTTGATTTTTAGAAAATTAGATGGTGCCGGGGCCGGAGTCGAATTACACGCTTAACTTACTGTAATCATGGGAATTAATAATACAAAATATTCTATACACCCCCAATTGCACCCCCTCAAAGAGTTCCTGTACAACATGAGCAAAGATGCTCATCAGTTGTAAAATCCAAATCCGTTCTTTTCACCCTAAATAATGCCTTATACAAAAGCGAGCTAAATTTCTAACTCAAGTGAAGGTGCTTCTTCAGAAGGGGTTGCCACCACTCCCCCTTTTTGGTCCACCCATAGAATTTCGTTAACACTTAAAATGTGCACATTGCTACCCGGCACCGAATAACTTTTTCTATTATATTCAAGGACATCACTGTAACCAATCTGAATATCCTGATTCTCAAGAGCAAATAAACCAGCACCAATACAAGAAATTTTATTATTCAACGGTGCAACAACGTAGTTATACTGTGAGTTTCCACACAATGATTTCAGGGTATTTTTAACCTTAATCGGATCCAGTAGCGAAAATTCGAACTCCTCGCAACTACTACCATAATAAGACTTTAATTCCCGATAGAACTGCTCATTTCTTGAATACAACTCAGGATTAATGGATTCTGCCTTTATTCCTTTTCCTATCATAACTTTACTTGGCTCATAAGCATCAATTATATCTTTCGCTCTAATTAACTCATGACCAACCATGACGACAACACAAGTCTTTTTAGACTGCCTAGGATCCCCCGAGTACCCCAATACTGTCCTTACATTCAAGGTATTACGCGACAACCAATCATCAGACATTTCTGATGCCTCCAAGTACAAAAGTTCGCAATTTATTTTTCTATAGCTGGGGTGAATCTCCCCAAGAATTGATAAAACAATCAAAAGCTCATCTCGTTTAAACGAAGAAACATCAATAAGCACAGTACCATCTACCCCAACCTCGAAAGCTCGTTCAACAGCGCCCCTGATAATTCCATAGGCCTCTGCATTCCCTCCTGCTGGTAGTGTGATTTCACTCATAATAGCTAAGAGCCTGTGATCTAAATCTTCAAAAGTTTTAAGTGTCTCCAGACTCTTAACCTCTGAACAAAAAACGGTGAAGGTCGAGATATTGAGACTACTCAAACTATTAATACATTTGACCCACCTTTCTTCAAAACTAGAACGCGTCAGAATGCTGATTCGTCTACTACGATACCTATCTAGTAATCTACTTGTTGAAAGAACAGTTGTCATCATTTTCAGCCTTCCGACGCTAAGTCTAATTCATATTGATCATGAGATTCAGAACTATCCTGAATAGCACGAGTGCGCGACTTAACAAATTGTTCAGGAGATTTAATTGCTATTTCAAGCTGTTCTGCAGTTACAGATAGATGTGCCGCATATCCTGAAATATCAAGTTTAAAAGCCGGACCTAATCTTCTTGCTAAAATATACCTAGGCCTCCTTGCTTCGTTCAATTCTTTTGCGGAGTTATCCGTTCTCTGTAAATATCCGAGCCTTATACCTAGTGACAACACCTCTTGCAATTCTGCTGAAACCTTCTGCCGAACCACAACTGAAAAAGCCCTTTGCTCTGAGGCATTTTCATCTAACAACCTATTTCTAAAAAATATCCCTAGTGCAGTAATAAGGTTATGTAACTTCTGAAGCAGTCGATAGTCGTATATTTGATGCAGACTAGACTCGTCTTTGCTAACGAAATTGTTTTGTATATCGGAAACTTCCGGGATAACTAGCTCTTCTGAAAACTCTTTTGACCAACGATAAATCACTTCATTTTGCACCCTAGGAAGAATAGATCTTGGCACTTCTCCTTGGCTAGAAGCGTAAACCTCATCAAACATCTGAGCGGCGGGCTCAAGAAACCACCTAATAATTCCTGATGATAAATTAACTAGGGAGCTATACCCCGCATAACTGAAAGTATGACTAGATTTACTTTTATGTAACTCTCTCATTAGCCTAGGCACTGCGTAACGCGTCACCTCATCAGTTACCCTAGAACTACCCTTCCTCAAAGAGTCCCTTTCGCCATTTTCATACTCACTCCGAATTTCTTCTTTTATTTCTTCCAGTCTCCGTTTTTGTGACTCATCTTCTGGAAAAAATTCCTGCGGCGCAGCAATTATTCCTGACAACTCCAGGCGTCTTTGCACTATTTGCTGAACTCTCTTTGAGTATCTATCGCTACTATTTGTATATACAGACCCGACGTCAATTGAAGTAAAATCGTGAGGAGACTCTATTCTTCTGTTATCTAGAGTTAAGTAGGTCGCATATCCTAGCTGAGTTGAGACTTTTAAGCATATATTTGGATAAAGTCTCATGGATATCCACGAATTTATCACCCTTTGCATACATCTTGGTAAATTGTCAGCATCGTCAAGCATCAGATATATTGGCTTCTTTGGAAAATACCCAATAAATTTCATCTCACGAATCAAAGGTAATAGAAAATCTCTTAAACCACAAAGAGCACCCGTATAACTAGGCATAACATCACTAAATAGAATTCGCTTCGCATACTGTCTAATATTCGAATTAGACTTCTCACACACAACCTGGAGATTATGTAATTTATTCTCAACGCTCCCTGAAGAAACCAATTCCGAATCAATAACGCCGCCACATGCTTCGAATAGCTCTGAAAACTCTTTAATAAACCCGTCTACCTTCTGTTGATCTAGCTTTTCAGAAAGCTCTATTAAATTTCTGACTAAGTGATAACTAATACACATGCAAAGCAAATGCTCACCAATTGCTGTGCCCGAAGTGTTTATAAGGGTCACAATTTCTGTAATACCAAAGTCTTCCCTTCTGAGCGGCACGTGAATACCTAGATAGTCTAACTCCTCAATTCCTTGAGATTGATTCCTTTCCGAGGCCACCGTCATTTCCATGCTCCGTAAAAGCATACTTTTCCCAGTTCCTCTCGGACCATTCAAGAAAGAATTATTCGATTCGGCAAGCTTTTTAAAATCGGTATGGGTATCAACAAAATATTGAGCCACAAAAGACGGCTCCATATCATCCGGCTTTTTAACTGTAAAAGGATTTTCTAATTTCTTCATGCCAAATTCCTCCTACACCTTTTCCTTTTTGAAAGACTCTTTTTTACCACTACTCTCTTGCCTAGAATATCTGCTAGAAAGTGTTATCCCATCGAGGCGGTTAATCTCATCTTGATCGTGCAGTCTTTTGAGTGGCTCGGGGTACTGGCGCTCTTCAATTCTCAGTTTGATTGTCTCTAACGTCTCAAGATTATCGTTGATCTCTATAACCACGTTAATAACATCAATATATATCAACCCCATTAAGAAACGGTTACAATACCTTCTTTCGCTATCGGACTTAATTAGTCGATCAGTTATATAATCAGTAAAGAAAACCTCAAGCTCCCGGTCTTCACTGTCAATTTTCTTGGTGTATTTGAACTTTTTGTTCAAATCGTTCACGTCAATGTTAAATACCAGTCTAATCTCATAGCTCTCAGGACAACAATCTATGGTAATTACATGGGAATACAGATTGTGCAATACATCCTCATTATAAACAGAATTGTTTACGTCAGATAAATCAAGAAGCGCGGTATAGTTTGCTCTATCAGTTTTCTCAGCAAATTCATCTGACAGACGCAAAACTGCTGCTAACAACCTTGGCCTTACTTTCACACTGTTTGGGAACGTCTCTTCTATTGAGTCAATAATGTTCGTAATTGTGTCTTTGGATACAACTCCATCCTTTTGGTATTTTCCACCGTGAGCTTTGGCAATCTTCCCCGCTAATTTTTTTTCTTGCGTAGACATCCCAGCAACATCTTTCATATCAAAAAGAATAGAAGTAGTTTTTGTTTCATGTCCATCTCTGCCCTGAGCATTCCCGGCATCATGAAGAAGAATCGAAACCAGCAATAAGTACGTTTCAAAGCCACTTAATAACCCAAGCCCATCTTTTACTCGAAGAAAGTTACCTGCCGTTTCTATTACATCCTCCACATGGCCAAGATCATGATGAGTATATCTCTGCCCATCACCCCTGGATAACCCTCCTCCAGCATTCCTAAAGTAGTTTTTAGTTACCCACGACTTGATACTACAGTATTGTTCATAGTAGTTTGTATTCCTCTCAGGAAATCCATGTGGGTCGGACTCCCATTTAGACTTTAGATACTCCTCAAGCGGTAGAATTTTATCCTTGTTGGAATTGGTCATATTTTCAATCCGTTTATTTTTTAGCTAACGACTAATTGTGAGAAAATCGCTCTTGCTAGCATCGGTGGAACTGCGTTACCGACTTGTTGCTGTTGAAACCCTATGGACCCGGTGAACTTAAAACTGTCTGGAAACGATTGGAGTCTAGCCGCCTCTCTTACCGAAAGTCCTCGGTTTTGAGTGGGATGTATCAACATGTTCTTTCGATAATTCCCAATAACTACTGACGGCTCAGTTGAAATGAGTCTTCGGTATATCCCTGTGTGACACCGAGATCTATTTGTGTAATTTTTCATCAACTTTTCTGGAATATCTTCCCAGTTTCCTCCCTGAGGCACATGTTTATAACGCTCAATCACTAACTCATTGTTTCTTGTTACTAAATGATTGTTGCACGCTTTTAATCCATTTCTCAAAATGGCTGCATATCTACTTGACGCTCTTCGACTATAGGAGAGAAGGCACGTTGAGGCTCCATTCCCCAACTTGGGCAGATCACCTATCGCTTGGTTAACGGTAACATGTTTGATAGTTACTGGCTTGGGGAATGCGAACTTTTTACCGTGTTTTGAACCTACCATAAAGAATCGCCCTCTTTTCTGAGGTACCCCAAATTCCTCGGCATTCAAGACTGTGTAAGAAATAGTGTATCCTATTTTTTCGAAACTATTCGTCAATTGATCTACGAAGACACCGTTCTCAGTTTCGAGAATCCCTTTAACATTTTCAAAGACAAGCCAGTCTGGTTGAAATTCCCGCACAACTCGCACAAACTCCTCAAACAGCCAATTGCTAGGGTTGTTAAGAGTCCTAGTTCTTTGATTAGAAGTAGAAAACCCTTGACAGGGAGGTCCACCAAAAATCACAAGCCCATCATCGTCCCTATCGGCGATATTGAATGCTCGATATTTGCGTATATCGTTGTTAAATAAACCATACCTCGGCCTGTGATTAGCCAAGTACGTCGCAGCTGCATATCTATCGGCTTCTACAACGTGTACAACATCAATACCCGCCTGACTAGCCCCTAAGGACATACCGCCTGCACCGGAGAATAAATCAATCCCTAACATCGGTATATTCTACCGCAAACGCACTACTTAGTAGCTCCCTTAGGGGATGATTAAGCATCACAAATCGTTCAATGTTTGCCCACTTGAACGCTTCAGTAAACTATCGAACATTAGTTAATGCTTATCAATATCGAAAGCTATTTTGCTTTTCGCTTACCCGAGTTGAGACCAAGACTCTGGGGTTAAGAACTCAATTACGAAGGCCGTTCTAAAACTATCTCTAGTCGTCGCTACATCGCTGGGCACTTTTGGAAAAATTGCAATCAATTGCAATTCTAAATGCCCCCCGGGGGGTAGAGAGGGGGGGGCGAAGCTCTATTAAACTAGTCCTCCAACTCCTCTAAAAGCACGCTCGCTTCCTCCGGAATTGCTGGTGGATTAAATCCACTATTGGCCCAACCCACTACAAAACCCAGTAACTCCTCTGCCATTTTAGCGAACTCTCTGGACTTGATTTCATCTATCTTGGCAAGCTCCAACGAACACTCATTGAAGTGGCATGCCGTTTCAAAGGCAATATACAACTTATTGGCATACTCCGAGCTCGGCTTTGCTCCCAGAAATTTAAGGAATTCAATCGTTGCATGCGCTCTTTTTTCCTGATCAGCAACCATTCCTAAGAAAAAGACACAAGCGGCAACATCTTTGTCTTCAATAGAGTCAATCCTTTTTCTTTGCGGCGTGCTATCGAACTTCTGTCCTAAATACTCCTCCCTTTTCTCATTCGAAAGTGGGATCCTTACTTGCTTCATTAATTCAACTAGCTGTTCTAAGTCCAGAACAAAGCCTTTTGGATCATCCCAGCCATCTGCTTCTAGCTCATCAAGCAAAGCATCATACTTGTCTAATCTTTTTTGAGAGTCTTCTCTAGCCTGTCTCAATTCTTTTAGAATGAATTCTTTTTTACTTTTTTTCACTTTCTTTCCTCCTCTTTGGCACCAAGGGCCGTCAATAGTAAATCCATATCAATTCCTTTTTTCCCTCCTTTTCCATACCCATCCAGGGAAACTTGAAAACCGACTCTCTCAATAAGATAAATAGCCGCACGGAGTTTTGAACTCTCACTCCTTGCATTTTTCATTAAATCTCCTAATGCGCTGACCGCCTCTATAGCCAAGCCTACCAATCTCGTTTCGGTCTCTCTAACTACTTCTTTTCGAGCTCTACCAAGCTCCTCCATGAACTCTTCATTTTTTTTCCAATTTGATATTTGAACTTGGGAAACATTAACAGTCAAAGCTACCTCTTTTGCTACCATGCCCGAAGCAAGTAGGGGCAATGCCCTAAGTTGCTTTGGTGTCAATTTACTGATTGGTTCTTGGCTCATATTCAAACCCATTAAAGTTAATTAATATATTTTAAAGTCGTTTCGTCCTCTAACTCTGATAGTGCGTAGTGCAAAAAGATTCGAACAAAAGCATCCACATCACATTCACACATATCCCTTGCATTCAGGATCGCCTCACAAAATATTTCAAATTCATCCTCATAAAGCTTCACTAGAAGCCTATTCTTTCCATGCACATCACCAAAAGAATGTAAGGTATCAATTTCAGAAGAAAGAAAGTGATGACATATTGCATCAACTGCTGCATTTCTATATTTGTAACCGGTCATTTTTATTGAATTAGTAACTAGTGAATACGCTCTATCACTTAATTTAAAACGTAATCTCATCTGCCCATTCTTTAGTTTTCTCTGATCAATTCCAGTAAGTCTTTCTGTATACATTTTTGTTTGTTCCTTCTTGCTTATGCTTTCCAAGGGGCCCCTACCCCTTGGTTTTTATTGCTAAAGCAATCTTTCCTAGGCAATCCAGGCACCCAAACCCAAACCCTTTTGGTTCAAAAGAGTTTAACTGCCTTAACATGGAGGCAGGACCACGTCGATGTACTAACACTGTAGGTGGCGGCCATCGATAGCCGATTCCACTGCCTGGCTTCTTTCCTGAGGTATCACCAGTTGATGGCTTTGTTTACGTGCCCACCAAAACATCCTCAACTAGAGGGTCGCACCCGCACGAGTTCGCAAAAAATAAGGGACTAATTTTGCAATTGATTGCACCAGACCAATGACTAGTGAAATTATTTGCAACACTATGTAATTACATCTACTTGGAAGTTATTATGCTGCTGGTCTATCTTCTATCCATTTCTCAATATCAGACTTTTTCCACGCAACTCTTCGTTGACCTATCTGAATTGGACGTGGAAAATTTCCAACGCGCATGGCGCTATAGATCCAACTTTTTGACAAGCCAGTTACTTCTACTACTTCTTTAAGCTTTATTAGCTTCATGCGAACCCCTATAGACGTTTTAATACTTAAATTATCTTCTAGGGAAAATATTATTCAATTTGAAAAACGGGAAAGTGCTAAATTAGATTGGTTTTTTGTGATTTTTTTCGTCGAGGATCTTCGAATGTGTAACTTTTCTTAGATTAGATTGACCACCATCTTGCGTATTTGGTTTTTCAGATCCATATTCCACTAAGAGTTTTTGGTTTGACTGTCTTCTGGTTAGTCCGTCATCTAAACGATACCGGAGGTATAGTATCCTTATGATGACATGTTCCACCTTTAACTTCACCCACCTAGTATGGGCACCAATAGAGCTGTTCGATAACGATTTTTTGTCGATCCCCTTAGCCTCCAGTTTTTTATCTACTAGAACGCTTGGAGGCAAGTCTTTAAAGTACCCCTGCAGCAAAACCTTCCTGTGTTCCCAGCCGTATGTTGGATAGTACTTGACAAGCCGCTGAAGCTCAGCGCTGTCTGGTAGAGTTCCCAGTTCCTTTTTTGCATTTAACAACCTACAACTCAACGTACCAACACCCTTGGTCAAGAAATAGATTTACTTACGAATTGCACTACATTGCTTGCAATCGAAGGATTACCTACGTAGTCAGCCCACCACTGCATCATTTTGATTCTGTCTGCAAGGTACTGTGAACGGTTATACGCAGCACGGACTTTGTCTCTGCTGGCATGAGCAAGTTGCCTTTCAATAACATCTGGATTAAACCCCGATTCATTTAACACGGTGGACGCCGTAGCTCGAAAACCATGTGCTGTTGCGTTAAACCCTAGTCTCTTCCTTATCGCATAAGTAAGGGTATTTTCAGACATTACCGCCCCCATAGTACGTTTACCAGGAAATAGCAGGTCACTTCCTCTTGATAAACGTCTAATTTCTTTTAGTACTTCTATCGCTTGACTCGAAAGCGGAACAATATGCTCCTCTTTCATTTTCATTCGTTCACCAGGTATTTTCCAAATCGCTTTTTCATAATCAAATTCTTCCCATCTTGCATGGCGTAGCTCGCCTGGCCGAACAAAAGTTAGAATGATGAGCTTCAAAGCTAGTTTAGTAAGCTCATCTCCCTTATATACCTCTAGTTGCGCCATGAACTCTGGGATTTGATTGGCAGGCAATGCAGCTCTGTGAACCACTTTACGTGTTTTGATCACTCCATGTAGTGTATCGGTAGGGTTTCTATCCGCACGACCTGTTCGTATCGCGTATCGAAATATGTCGGAAATTCTTTGTTTCGTTCTTTTTGCTACGTCCAGCGCTTCCCTACCCTCAATAGTTCGCAGTATCGACAGCACGTCTTCAACTGAAACCAGTTTTATCGGTATATCACCAATTGGAGGGAATACGTCTCTTTGAAGATCGGCTAACACCCTGCTAGCGTGTTTTTCAGACCATTCACAGGACTTTCTCTCATGCCACTCCATCCCTATCGAAAGAAAGTTGTTTAGCAACCTATCTCTTTTCAAATCTTTTTTAGCACGTCCCGGATCTACCCCTTGAGAAAGCTGTGTACGCGCCTCAGCAAAAATTTCACGGGCAGAAGCAAGAGATACACTAGGAAAGACTCCAATGGAGAGTAATTTTTCTTTTCCCGCGAATCGGTACTTGTATCGCCAGTAACGCGCCCCGTTTGTCTGCACCAGCAAAAATAGTCCCCCACCATCAAAAAGCTTGTAAGGCTTCTCCTTCGGTTTGGCTTTACTAACTTTGAGAGCAGTCAATTTTCCAGGATACGAGCGCTTTTCCATTTGGGGGTACCTCGATTCGATTTACATATACATACCCCCGAAAGTACCCCCAAATCCATTGGAATACAATGGACCAACTAGCACTTTCCCGGAAAAGATTCCTTTAGGTATTACATATCGATTTTTGTTAAATATCGTGGAATATCATGTGATTTGGAGTTGGCGAGAACGTAATTGCACTAGTGAGAACTATAGTGCACCAGAGATGTGTTGGTGGGAAAAGAAGAATATGGTGCCCGGGGCCGGAGTCGAACCGGCACGGAGTTTCCCCCGAGGGATTTTAAGTCCCTTGCGTCTACCAATTTCGCCACCCGGGCTAATTCAAAAACTTTAAGTTCTCAATTTCAGAGATCAAGCCTGAGGAAATCTGTGGATGATTATCTACCACAACGCCACCCGGGCTAATTCAAAAACTTTAAGTTCTCAATTTCAGAGATCAAGCCTGAGGAAATCTGTGGATGATTATCTACCACAACGCCACCCGGGCAATACACTGAAGATGGAGGCTGAGCCCGGAATCGAACCGAGGTCCACGGCTTTGCAGGCCGCTGCATAACCACTCTGCCACTCAGCCAAGAGCGTTAGTATAACGTTATACTCTCTCAGGCGAAACTCGATGCTTCTAGCTCCGCTGAGAACAAAAAAACCTCGGGTCTCCGAGGTTTCAGAATTTTGGAGCGGGAAACGAGACTCGAACTCGCGACCCCAACCTTGGCAAGGTTGTGCTCTACCAACTGAGCTATTCCCGCATTTATGCCCGACGTATTGTACTAGCCGCTAGAAATCTGTCAAGGGAGAAAATTTATCTTATTTATCAAAATGTTAAATAACTACTCATTACTCAGCTTAGGCCAGGCGGCGCGCAGGTAGACAATCATGGACCACAGCGTAAGGGCCGCTGAGGCATAAAGCAAAACCAGGCCCACGTCCCACACTATAAAATCACCGATAGGCTCTCTGTAGATTAAAAAACCCAGGGCCCACAACTGCAGGGCTGTTTTGATCTTACCCATAGTGGAAACAGCCACCGAGGCCCGTTCACCCAATTCGGCCATCCACTCACGCAGGGCAGAAACCGTAATTTCACGACCAATAATGACCACAGCGGGCAGAGAAAACCAGGGACTTGCAGCATATTCGGTGAGTAGAATCAGGGCGACCACCACCATAAGCTTATCAGCGACTGGATCGAGGAATGCGCCGAAGGATGAGGTCTGGCCCCATTTACGGGCCAGATAACCATCTAGCCAATCGGTAATACCGGCGACGAAAAAAATGGCTGTGCACAGAACATTCGCCGATTCAAAGGGCATGTAAAACACCACGGCAAAAACAGGAATCGCAATAATGCGTCCCCATGTGAGGGCCAATGGTAAGTTCATAATCTAGTCCGCGTGAAAACAATCATAAATCTTTTGCGCCAATTCCCTGCTGATTCCCTTAACCAAACACAGATCTTCTACTCCAGCACGTTCTATGCCCTGTATTCCACCGAACTGTTTGAGCAATTGTTGTCTACGTTTTGGCCCCAAGCCCGGTATATCCTCTAGTATGGATTTTTGTCTCTTCTTTCCGCGTTTGAGCCGGTGGCCAGTTATGGCAAAGCGATGAGCCTCGTCCCTAATCTGTTGAATTAGATGCAATCCTAGCGAGTTGTGGGCCAGTATATAGGGCTGCTCTTTGCCGGACAAGAACAGTGTTTCCATACCGGGTTTGCGTGTCACACCCTTGGCCACACCCACCAGAGTCAGTCCTTCAATCTGTAACTCCTGCATCACCGATTCGGCCTGACTCAATTGCCCCTTACCACCATCGATAAACAGAACATCCGGAATCTTGCCTTCGCCTTCTTTAATGCGTTGATATCGACGGGTGAGTGCCTGCTGCATGGCGGCATAGTCATCACCCGGTGTAATGTCTTTTATATTAAAACGACGATAATCGCTCTTTAACGGACCATTCAGATCAAATACCACACAGGAGGCGACTGTCTCCTCACCTTGTGTATGACTGATATCAAAACACTCCAGACGCTGCGGCATCACGTCCAATTCCAACGCATCTTGTAAGGACTCAAAGCGCGCCAGCATCTGTGATTTGTTGACCAAGTGAGAGGCCAGTGAAGTCTGCGCATTACTCATGGCCATATCCAGCCAACGCGCCCGCTGCCCCCGTAGCTGGGTAGAAATCTTTACCTGGCGTTGCGCCTGTTCAGACAAGGCCTCCAACAAGACCGGGTCATCACTCACGTCCACATGAGTCAATATCTCATTGGGCATGCTGCGACTGGCATTACCCAAGTAGTGTTGTGTGAGAAATGCACTGAGCAAGTCCTGTGGCGACTCATCAATCCCTACCTTGGGGAAATAGGTTTTGTTACCCAGATTTTGTCCATCGCGAATATAGAAGACTTGCACACAGGCCGCCCCCGAATCCAGCGCCACCGCCAGCACGTCCACATTATTGGCGCCACTGGCACTTACATACTGCTTCTCCTGAACCCGCTTGAGCGCAGCGACCTGATCCCGATATCGGCCTGCGTCTTCAAACTTTAATTGCTCCGAGGCCTGCTCCATTCGTTCTACCAATGAATCAATCACCTCGCTGCTCTTGCCCTCCAAAAAGAGCACGGCGTTTTGCACAT
>JAOUPJ010000350.1 GCA_029879945.1 Gammaproteobacteria bacterium | reverse complement strand
GAGAGAGTTGCGCGTTGCGGATGGATCGGATCAGGGCAGATAACAAGGCGCTGAAGCTGACTCTTGCCGCGGGCTACGCCCCGCTTGCTGCGAGCAGCTTAGCGCCACGTTAGAAACACGGAATCATATTGCATGCTTATATTTAGTATTCCTTTTTTATTGTCAAAGTAACGCCAATACTTAATTTTTAAATTTAAATGGGAGTTAATAGATTGGGAAAAATATTATGTTTAATTGTTGGTCTTCTAATATCATTTGGTGCTTCGGCAACCCAAATTACATATACTTTTGAGGGTCAAATAAGAGAAATTTACGATGAGAAAGATCTGGGGGTCGCTCAATCACTTGGTTTAAATGTAGGCACAACTGTGAACTATCAGGTTCTGGTTGATTTCGATGCACGAGCAAGCTATACCCATATTGGTGGTATAACCACGAGTTGGAATTCTAATATTTTGAACGAGAATTCTTTTTATGAAAACTATTATGCGGATCTTTTATCCGGACCTGAGTTAACTACGGACTACGAAATTGAGTATAAACTAGAAGAGAAAAACCATGCGTTTAGTTATGAAGATATTTATGGTAGTTCCACTAGATTATTTGTAGGAAGCGGTCTCGGAATGGAGTTTCTCTTGTCAGATACTCTAATTCAAGATATCCAAATTGGTCAATATGTGGAGCTTTATGACGTTTGGATAGATTACGACTCCGCGACAGGATTAGAATATTATGGATATATCTACGCGGACTTGCAAGTCACTGACATTGTTGGTGATGTTAACAATATTCCTATAGCACTAAACGCCCGATCAATTCCACTTCCAAGCTCCTTGTATCTTTTCGGGGTAGGATTAATTGGCTTATGTTGGAGAGGTTATCAAAAGAAAGAAATATAGAGGTATTGGACAAAGTCGGCTTTCCTCTTGTTTTGCATAAATGCATTTTGTTTCTAACAATTGAATGAAGCTGACCTGCGACCGCGGGCTTTCTTTTGTGCGTTTATCGCTACGCGATTGTCGCACAAAAATCAGCTCCGCTGATGGTCGCCGGCAGCTTATTCAGGTCGTTATGTTGCGAATTGTGTGAGTCCTGGTGATGGTTCATTTGGGTTAGTAGCTGAAAAAATCACTCATGGAACAGTAATAATATATAATTAAATCAAATAGATATAGAGTATCGTCTCAAATCTTGCTAAAGCGTACGTATTAGCGTACGATATAGAAGGTAAGGAGATCAATTATGTCAGTTCTTAAAGCAACAGAAGCACGTAGCAAGTTATACACGTTAATTGATGAAACGGCTGAAACCCATGAGCCGATTATCATTACAGGCAAGAGAAATAATGCTGTATTGATATCTGAGGGTGATTGGAATGCAATTAACGAAACACTATATTTGCTTTCCGTTCCAGGCATGAGAGAGTCAATTAGAGAAGGTTTGGATGTTGATCTTTCCGAATGCTCCAAGGATATTGATTGGTGACTTGGGAAATATTATTTACAAAACAAGCTCAGAAAGATGCAAAGAAGATAAGCCAATCTGGATTAAAAAGTAAAGCTCAGGAATTATTGGGTATAATTGAAGAAAACCCTTTTCAAAATCCACCTCCATATGAAAAACTGGTTGGTGATTTATTAGGTGCCTACTCGAGAAGAATAAATATACAACATCGCCTAGTATACCAAGTATATGTTGAAGAGAAGAAAGTAAAGGTGCTTCGAATGTGGACTCATTATGAATAGTATGTTCACAAAAAGGTTGTAATAACCTTGTCGATCTCAATTCAGATTTAGCAATCGCAACATAACAATTGAATAGAGCTGACCTGCAACCGCGGGCCTCGCTTTGTGCGATGGCTTTGCCATTTTCGCACACGCTTCGTCACCGCTTTTGGTTGCACGCAGCTCATTCAGGCCGTTAGGCAGAAACACATAGATTATGCGCATCGTCATTGTCTTATTTCTACTTGTTTTTTCGCAATTTGTACACGCGAAGAGATGTGTAGATTTGCAACATGTATTTGCTGTTAATTGTAATAGCGGAAAGTGCAGTGAATCAGTTGCTGGCATTGATAAATCTGTTGGAGAATATTGCGAAAAACATAGTATAACCATTGAACAAAACAAAGAGTGGCTGAAAAAAGTTGCAGAAAGCTACATTAAGATTGCTTATAACGGAAACTTTGTTGATGGTGTCTATCGTGCGGATATTTCGATACCTGAGGTTTTTTTCAAAGTGTTGGAAAATACCGATGATTTTCTAAATCTTGCGATAACAAGTTCTTGTTGTGTAGATCAGCCTATGGTTGCTAGTGCTGATATTTCTAAACTATCACTAGATGATTCTCTGAAATACATTCACAACAAGCGCTTGAATAAAGTGGGTAAACCACTATTTCTAAAATACGATGGTAAATATTCACAGGTAGTGACTGAAATAAACGAAATACAATTAGCGCGTGAAAATAAAGAAGTGAATAGGATGTTGAAAATATCTGGTGTTTTGCTGTTGGCCATAACCCCTATTTTGTTCGTTTTGTTATGAGATTTTCTGCCTAACAAAGCGCTCAAACTGACCTGCGACCGCGGTCCTTTTTTTGCGCTATTCGCTTTGCGAATTGTAGCGCAAAAGTCGGCCTCGCTTATGGTCGCATGCAGCTTAGCGCGGCGTTAGCTGCTTATATCCTGTTTCGTGAATGTGATCTTGGATTATTAGAGGAATAAATTTCAAAAAGGTAAGAATATTGTGTTTTACAGATTTATAGCGTTGCTAATTGTTGTTATTATTTTTGGAGGATGTGCTGAAATATCGGTTAAACGGTTCGAGATACCTCCTCTATCATCCGCTAAGATTACCGAAACGAAATTCGCTAAGATAGCAAATCATCTGGTTGGTGGTAATCATTCTGCGGCGTTTACTTCGGTAGATAACAAGCAATCTCTGTATATTAAAGGAATTTTAAAAAGCGGTGATTTTAATATAGAGAAGTACACAATTGATTCATTCAGAAACAGTTTGAGCTCATTGAATATTATAGGCAACTTAAACGCTGATAAGAATCGGTACGAGATGAGATTTTCCGTAGATCACTATGGATTAGGTGCGGGCACGTATTATCTTAAAGAGCAGGCCTACATGGCCGGCAACATTCAAATTTTTGATAGGAAAACTGGGAAATCAGTTAACTTGGGCGGCATAGGTAGTGGAGATTTGTATAAAGAGTACGAAGACTGGGATAAGAATCCTGCTGAAGCAGTAGTAGAGTTTAAAAAAGCAGTAGATAGCATGCTAAATCAAATGTTTTATCAGTTGACTGACCAGAACCTGTGGGAAAACAGTCTTTAGAAAAAGCAGCTAACAAATGAATGGAGGCGACCTGCGACCGCGGGCTTCCTTTTGTGCAATTCGCTGCGCGAATTTTAGCACAAAAATCAGCT
>JAOUPJ010000349.1 GCA_029879945.1 Gammaproteobacteria bacterium | reverse complement strand
TAAATTTCTTTATTACTTGAAATACGCGCTCAACCACGAAGCGATCTCGACACAGTAGAGGCCGTGGAACATTTATGTTCCACCGTGCATCTAACGACCTGAATGAGCTGCAAGCAACCAAAAGCGGCACGACCGTTGTGCTACATTTGCGAAGCAAAAGCACATAAGGGAGGCCGCGGTTGATTGTCAGCTCCATTCGATTGTTAGGTGCCGGATACACTTTTTGTAGTAGAACGCTTTAAAACACTCTAACCTGACCACCAGGTTTTTAATAAGTTTTCTTACAATTCATCAGAAAATATTTGGAACAAAAGCAATTTTAATATAACTCAATTTTTTTCTTTCTTCTCACACTCTAAATCGCTAACCAGCCTGAGTGATTTTTCGTTGATCGGGGTAACCAGTGACACCAGACTACAAACAGCATCACTACCAAGTTTTCTTATAAGGCTGCAATAATCTTCGGCTTCACGCGGACAAAATTCTAGGCTTAGCAAACTAGCGGTTTTTCGTATTATTATCGCCCGGTTACTTTCATTTATATATTTAGCACTTTTCTTCAACGAGCGTGCGAGATTGCTTTTTGATCTTTTACCAAACGGCATATGAGGATCTAGAGAAATCAATTTACATGAGTCTTCAATTGCCAGAGCATCACCTTTTTTCACATATTTTGCTAGATTTTCCATTAAATGACCCAAAGCAATTGCTTTGTGATCAATTCTCGCCTCTGGGTAATAGCGTGATAATGGTAAACCTATAAGTTCTTCTAGCTCACGGATATTGTTTACTTCTTTCATATCTTTTAGGCACCTAACGCCTGAATGAGGGGCCGACAACCATCAGCGGAGCGACCGTTGCGCTACAATCGCGTAGCGATAGCGCATGAGGAAGCCCGCGGTTGGAGGTCCCTCTCGATTCAATTGTTAGGCCGAATTCGCTACTTTAGCGTGTATTGACTACCGAACATTTCCGTATCCAGAATTCGAAATTGAATCTTTGCATCCTTAAAATAGCTAAACTGTTTTTTAACGGATTTACTATAACCTTCGAAAGCTTCCTTACCCTCCGGATAATATCTCCAAGGTATGGGATCTCCCAAGCAATCAAGGAAGAAATGACCAATGTACGCGATCTCTCCGGCTTTTACTTCAAACTTACCGCCCACTTTCTCCCCATTTACAAGCTTAGTACTATCAGCCTTGATATATCCTACATCATTTACTGATTTAGCTACTTTTACGGAAAATTCAGAAAAAGCATAAAGACCGGGCTCTACTAAAAAGCCATAATCTAAGAATTTCGCTTTTACATTAAGCATATCCGGCGATTCAAGAGAAACAATGCTATCGTTACTAACAGTTCCTGAGGAGTCGAGAAGCGAGAATACTAACTTCCTAAGTTGAGCATTTTCATACTTTCCGCAATTCCATTGCCTTCCCCAATTTACTCCGACTAAAACAACACCTTTAGATTCTCTTTCAGATGTATAGTTTTTCTCATTTAGCTGCGCAGCTGACACATTACAGTTAATCAACAGAAATAACGAAAGCGCTACGATCTTAAAAATGTTTTGCATAATATTGCTTCTATACGTGATTTTGTGACTGGAATTCGGCCTAACGCCCTGAATGAGGCGCGTGCGACCAAGAGCGTGGCCGACTTTTTGCGCTACAATTCGCAAAGCGAATAGCGCAAAAAAAGGACCGCGGTCGCAGGTCGCCTCTATTCAATTGTTAGAAGCGTTACACATATTAAAAAATATTTAAAAAAGTAATATTAAGACTAGGAACCAGAAAAATAATCTTATCGAAATCTACCTAACTCTATTATCAAATTTCCGCTTTTTGAAGCACTATTAGCTGATGCAGCAATTCCAATCGCAACATTCTTTGATACAATTCCACGGATATGTAAATCCACAGAAGGCTCAGTTATCTGCTCTATATTTGCCCAAGTTTCGTCTCTTTGATTAATTTTCTCCGCACCAAAAGACAATACTGTATCAATAAAGGAGAAAGTGTATTTGTACCCTAGATAAAAACCCAACGCTTTATAAAGTGAACTCGGAGTTCGTGTCTTAACCGCTATCTTTGCATTAATAACATCCCTTGCCACCAAGTTAACACCCACAATCCCTCCATCCCCAGCAAAATGATCTGTATCTAAATTACCCATACCTCCAAAAATTGAATACTTTTCGAGAGAATCATGATTATCGGCACTGCTTTCAATTACTTCTTGACCATGAGCAGCGTTCAGCAATGCCACACACAAAAGAAGTAAAAGATATATCTTACGCATTCTTGTCTCTCTATATTATTAAATATTTCTGGTTTGCTTCTAACGCCAGAATGAGCGGCCAGCAACCAAAAGCGGCGCTGATTTTTGCGCTACAATTTGCGACAGCAAATAGCGCAAAAGAAAGCCCGCGGTTGATGGTCCGACTCTATTCTATTGTTATGTGTAAGTTTTAAAACGGAAGCTTAAGCATCAACCTACGTTCTTCTGAATCTGAAACCAGATAAATACCTGTGAGCAGTCCAGCCCCACCACCAACAATCACAGAAAATATTGCCTCTAAAAAATAACCTACTCCACTGTCTGGAGGATCAATATGAGTTACAAGCTGAAACGTAGTTACGGCGCCAATGATCGCCCCCGCCGATGCGGCCATAATCTTTGCCCCTACTTTGGGGGAAACAAAATTCTTATAGGTAATGTTGGCCGAAGCATTCAAAGTATCTATTGTTAAATTACCGCTGGAAGTAGAGGAATCTCTATATAGCTTCCCTCCCATATAATCCAGCTTAATTTCATAAGTCCAATTCTTATTTATCTCTTTACTCCATCCTAAACCTGCTAAGTAGGACAATCCAGACCAATCGTGACTTAGATCAATCACATTTCCTCGTCTAAAACCCGGTAGATAATCTATTCGATAATACCCCTTTCCTAACCCAAGACGGGCATACAACTCACCATCACCCAGAACATGATAAGATCTTACTGAAACCATTGAAAAACCGGCGCCGATTGTACTGACATTGTTTGGTGTTTTTTCTATACTTTCGATATTATTCAAATTAATCTCAATGGAATACGGGGTCAAAAATCTATATCCAGCTGAGAGGGCGTAATTTCTCCCAATAAAACTGTTCGGCACATTTTCGGCACCGTTCTTAACTACTCCACTTAAACCATAATCCAATCCCAGATAAAGACCTCGGTTTTGTTCCGCTACCTGAGCAAATAAGCTAGATGAAACTAGGAAGCAGGCAAATACAACTACTAAATATTTGATGGTAAAACTCGCTATAACTTACACATAACGCCCTGAATGAGGCGCGTGCGACCAAGAGCGTGGCCGACTTTTTGCGCTACAATTCGCAAAGCGAATAGCGCAAAAAAAGGACCGCGGTCGCAGGTCGCCTCTATTCAATTGTTAG
>JAOUPJ010000348.1 GCA_029879945.1 Gammaproteobacteria bacterium | reverse complement strand
CCCAGGCGCATCAAAGGCCAGCACACGCTCCTCCCCCAGCAAGCGATTGACCAGGGTGGATTTGCCCACATTGGGCCGCCCGACGATGGCCACACGGGCCGCCTGTTTCCTGGCCTGCTCCTCCTCGCCTTCCTCTTCTGAAGCCGGAGAGGCCAAATCAGGGAAATGCGTTACTATCTCTTCTCCGAGTTGGGCAATACCTTCCCCTTGAGTCGCCGAGATACAAAAAGGCTGGCCCAATCCCAGCGAGTAAAATTCTGCAGAAGCCGTATTTTTTTCCATGCGCTCCGTTTTGTTGACCAGCAGCATCAGATCTTTGTTGAGTGCTCGCACTTTATCTGCAATGGCCTGGTCTTCGGATGTGAGACCATTTTTCCCGTCTACCATAAAGAGAACCAGGTCGGCCTCATTCACCGCCTGCATAGCGATCAGAGACACTTGTTCGTCCAGGCCCTCTGCCCCCAGAATGATTCCACCGGTATCGATTAAAATGAACTCTTTTTCTTCCAGCCTGGCCAGCCCATATCGACGATCGCGGGTTACCCCAGGCTGATCCACGACCAAGGCATCGCGAGTGCGAGTCAAGCGATTGAAAAGGGAAGACTTGCCTACATTAGGCCGTCCGATAAGTGCGATTACGGGTTTCATAATGGAAAAATAGTTATTTATTCGGGAAGGTCTATGGTTGCCAGCATACCACTTCGGTAAATCGTAACAATCTTGTTTTTTGTAAGCAACGGAGGCACGACCACGTCTTTTCTTTCCAGATCCGAGACATCAAAATGGTCTGGCCCATCCAGCTCCAGGGTAACGGCCCTGACGCCAGTCTCTAACTCACATGGCGGTAGTTGACTCGGCCCAGTATGGCACCATCTGCCTGTGACAGCCAATACAAATCGCCCTTGGTGTCACCAATAATCAGTTTATCGCTGTACACGGCAGGCGCGGTAACGGCCAAGCCTTCCAGTTTGTCTTGCATCCACAGCGTCGCTCCACTGGACTTGTCCAGAGACCAAATACGGCCTTTATCGTCAGTGAAAAACAGGTATTGTTCACCCAGGGATAGCCCACTATAGGAAGACAACTCACGTGCCCAGATATTTCTTCCTGAGACGAGGGTATAGGCAGCCACTCTACCTTGGTAGCTGACTACGTATAGATTGTCTGCATCATGGGCCAGGAAGCCGTCGATATCGACCATTCGTTCCAATTCGGAGCGACCTTTGGGTACGGCCACGGTGGATTCCCATTGCAATTTGCCATCGCGGATAGAAAGCGAAACCACGCGGCCACTGGCAAAACCGGCAATAACGGACTGGCCAACCACGACAGGTTCTGACGTTCCACGAACGGACAAGAGAGGAACGCTGCGATCATAGGTCCAGACCGCCCCACCATCGCTTTCGCGAAGTGACTGGATCTGTCCGTCACTGGTTTGTACGATAACCTTGTGATCGCCTATGATTGGAGAAGAAAGTACCTCACTGGAAACCCTTTTTCTCCAAACCACCTCACCCTTTTCCAGCGAAAGCTTCCACACCTCGGCATCGTGACTGCCCAGATAAATAAAGTCGCCGTGTATCGTTGGCCCACCTGAGAAGGCGGTATCAAAACGAGTACGCCAGATCGTTTTACCCGTGGCCAGATCCACCTTATGAACGCGTCCTGTTTTGTCGGCAACGACGAGTTGCTGATTTTGGACGGCCACGTTTTTCTTGGTAAATCCATCCAGACCTAAGGGGGCATAGACATTCCCCCAAACCACATCCACATCCATCTTGGGAGCAGGAGGGGAATCAGGCAATTCTCTAAAAATGTCGGTGGCACAGCCCGCCAAAAAAAGCAGGCCTAGCGGGAGCAGGTAACGCATTAGGATTTTGCACCTTCCTCTACGCCCAGGTCATCCAGTTTCATTTGCACGGTGCGACGTAGCTGAGGAGCCAGATCGGTACGCTCAAGGGCCTGTTGATAGGCGATGCGTGCCTCGCCAAGCTTTCCTTGCTTTGAGTAGATATCGCCTTTGAGGGCTGAATAGGCGCTGGCAAACTCTCCGGCATCCGGTACGGCAGTTTGGCTGAGGGCCTGATCCAATTCATTGGCATCCAATAGCAGTTGGGTTAAACGCAGCCTGGCGACGTGCTTCAGAGAATCCATCTGCGCCTTGTCTATCGCCCAACTCAGGCGCGTGCGAGCGGACTGGGTATCCCCTTTTTCCACTTCGAGCTTGGCCAGATTGAGGGCCGCAAGGACCGCGTAGGCGGATTCGCTATATGACTCGACTAAACGACCACCGGCTGTCAGGGCTGCTTCCTTGTTTCCACCCTGGACCGCTTCCATCATCTGATCGTAGAGGGAAGAGGCATTGGCCTTTAGGCCATCCTGATAGTTGTTCCAGGCCCTGCCGCCCACGACACCGCACACTACGGCCAATAGAAGAATAATGACGAACTTGCCATTTTTCTCCCACCACTTTTTGAGATCTTCTATCTGTTCTTCATCGGTCTTCGACACCGTCAGGTCCTCTCTTATTTTTCCATGTGGGCATGCAGAAAACTTGTTAGCTCAGTTTCCTTGAGCGTTTGCTGCTCTCCCTCGCCACGCAACGGTTTGACCGCAATCAAACCACTTTCTAATTCAGATTCCCCTATCAACAAGGCCCAACGGGCATTGCTTTTATCTGCGCGCTTCATTTGCGCCTTAAAACTGCCTGCGCCGCAATTTACGGAAAGCGCCAGTTCGGGAATCGACGAGCGCAAACGCTCCGCAAGGGCCATACCGGCTCGCTCTGTTCCCTCGCCCACCATAATCAAATAGGCATGGGGTGATGGCGCAGGAGGCACATTATTGCATGCATCCATTAAAGCCACCACCCGATCAGAGCCTATGGCAAAACCACAGGCCGGTGTAGCACGCCCACCCAGGTGTTCGACCAGGGCGTCGTAACGCCCCCCCGCACAAATTGCACCCTGCGAGCCCAGTTTGTCTGTTACCCACTCGAATACAGTCTTGGAATAATAATCCAAGCCTCTCACCAAGCGTAGATTGACCTTAAACGCCACGCCACAGGCAGATAAGGTGTCTTGCAAGGTTTCAAAATGTACGCGGGACTCGTCATCCAGGAAATCCAGTAACACCGGTGCTTCAGCCACGATTTGCTGCGTCGCGGGCACCTTGCTATCCAGAATGCGCATGGGATTGCTATGGAGACGCCGTTTGCTGTCTTCATCCAGCACATCCAGATGGGCGCTAAAATATTCGATCAGTTTTTCCCGATAGGCGTTTCGTGCAGTGGGGGTTCCAATAGAATTGATTTGCAATTCCACGGCATCCAGCACCCCCAGCTCTTGCCAGATTCGTCGGCCCAGGAGAATTAACTCGGCCTCGATATCCGGGCCATCAAAGCCAAACACCTCAGCGCCAAACTGATGAAACTGGCGATAACGTCCTTTTTGG
>JAOUPJ010000299.1 GCA_029879945.1 Gammaproteobacteria bacterium | reverse complement strand
TGCCACTTTTGGTACATCCATGTACTTAATTCGACTGCCGCCACTTACCCATTTGACCGCGCGTATGACCATATGATTATCCTGCTGAACAAAGAGTAGTGTTTTTGAATAGCCAGTTTCATCAATTATCTCCGTAGAGCGAGGTAGTGCTTCAATGAGCCAAACTTTTTTATCACGTACTTCCACTTCTTTTTTAAGAGAAAAATCATAGTCGTCAAGGTTTGCTTTCCCCATGTCAGAAAAATTAAAGTCTGAACCCATAAAACTACCACTTTTGTCGGCTGCCGCTATTCTTTTGGTCTTATTTAGCGCAGGTAAATATAGCCATTGATCATCCTTTTTATGGGGCGAGTCATAGTCATATGTCATAAATCCTGTGCCAGCGACATCCGCCGGGCTAATGAAAAACATCATCGCCCTTGTATCTTTTTCCAAATCAAGTCGAAAAGACTGGATAGTCTTAGTGCGTTGGTCCCCTCGCTTGTCAATAAGCGTCATTTTAAGGATAGAAGACATGCTCTCTCCATCGTTCCGGGCGTGTACATCTTCCATAATTTTTCTCGCAAATTCGCTATCTGCCAGCGTTACGGAAAAAGGCATATTAATTAGACTTGTCAAAGTTATAAGTGCTAGGGTTTTTCTAGTATTCATTTGTGTCTCCTATGTGGTATGCGGTAGCTGACAATTATTTCTTTTCATGCATAAGTGCCAAAATGGCCAGGCCAAGAAAAAAGTTAGACAACATGGCAAAAATTATTGTGCCACCTGTTAGTGCTCCAAATATCACGAGGTTGTTCATGCTAGAGGCCATAAAGATAAAGAAACCAGTAGATAAGACAATTGTTGTTCCAGTGATCGCACGACCAGTGGATACCAGTGTTTGTCTTGCGGCACTTAATACAGAAGCATCTTTTTGGTTGTAGTAGCGATTGAAGTTATGGAATGTATGAATCGTATTATCTACAGCAAGACCAAGTGCAATTGATCCGACCAGTAGTGTGAATACGTCAAATTTAACTCCGAGCGCAGCCATGGAGCCAATGCCCACTACGATAGGTAATAGGTTCGGGGCAAGTGCATAGAGGCCAATTTTCAAGCCTCCAAGCATAAACATCATGAGTATTGCTATAACAGCTGTAGCGATAACGTAAGATGTTTTCGTGCTATCTATAGAAGCACCAAGAGTTCTGCCAGTCATGGCAGACATGCCGGTAACTGTCACATCGATATTGGTATCTTTGAAGTTCAAGTCTATTTTCTTTTGAATTTCAGAAATGAGGCCGTTTGTATCAGTGGCATCCAGCCAAGGGGTTTTTACTGTGATATGTGCCTTTTGATATTTGGAATCAACAAATGATTCCATGTTTTCAGCTCCCGAATTTTCGAACAGTAGTAGTTCTTGGGTAACTAGATCTTTAGAGCCTGGCACTTTGTAGAATTCGTTTCGATTTTCATTAAGTGCTTTATGTGTTTCCTTTAAAATGTCTACTATTGAGAAGGTCTTACCAATAAAGGCATCTCTGTAACTGGTGTTCATTAAATCTATTTGCAGTTGCTCTATTCGTCGCAACGTATCTGGCAGATAGAGCCCGCCTGCTTCACCTGAGTCAACAATAATTTCCAACTTGCTACTTCCACGCATTTTGTTATCCATAACAAGTGTAGCCTGATTGATATCCGATTCGTTTGGCAGCCATTCTAAGGGATTGTGTTGAAAGCCGATCTTAGACGCTGTATATGTTGCAACCAAAAAGACTATGAAGCAGAGAAAAATTATGGATTTGGCGTTTAAAACTGCCATGTCGGCCATGCCAACTAGAAATCTATCAACAACTCCTTCATTGCTAGAGATCTCAGTACTTTTCATTTTTTTTATCGGGATATAGGCATATAGGGCTGGCAGCAGGACTAAGGTATACAGCAATGATAGCAATATACCTAAGCCGGAATAGAGACCCAGATCAGCAAAAGGCGCTACCTCAGAAGTGGCAAAAGACAATAGCCCTACAGCAGTGGTAACGCTTGTCATTGTTATAGCCAAGCCTGAGTGCCTTAGAGCTAGCGCCATTGCTCTGCGTTGATCGGCACTATGTAGATTAATATTTCTAAAAAATATTGCGAGCAAATGAATGGAGGCGGCTATCCCAATAGATAAAAGAAACTGTGGTAATAGTTGGGTAGGAATTTTAAATGTTGCGCCCATGGCGCCCATTGCGCCGAGTGTTGATCCAAGTGTTAAGACGACGACAAAAACTGGAAAAATCACTGCTGTAATGCGCTTGAATAGTAAAAAGAGCATGAAAGACATTACTAGTAGAATAAGAACAGTAAATAACTTAATGTCTTTCTTTAACGTTGTTTTGACTTCTTCAATTATAATCGGAGATCCCGCTACATATAGCTTCATTCCCTTCGCACGATGTTTTTCTACTATTTTATACAGTTCTTTAACGAGCTCAGTGTTTTGCTCTGGAGTTAATAGTTCTCGGCCAGTTTCATTATTACTTATTTCGATGTTATGGTCTGAAAATGCTGCGAGAATATCCTCGTCCGTTTCGGTTTTTTTCGTGGCGTGAGGTGTTGTGGTTATCATCAACGCTGTTATTTTTGAATCTTCAGAGATGATTAAATTTGGTAAAACTGGATTGGCTTGTACACGTTTTTTTAACAATTGAAATTCTGAAGGTGTATTTGGCCAAACAGATAACAGATCATCAACGATTAGTCTGTCTTTTTCTCCACGGGTGTCACGCGCGTTGATAAGACTTTCTACGCTATCTAAATAAGGAAGATTAGTTTCCAGGTCGTTGTGTAAATCTTTTAACTTGGAAAGTGAGGTGTCAGAAAATATTTCACTCGATTCGAATCCAAGAAAAATAACTTCGTCTCTACCAAATTGGTCTCGATATTGATTGTAAAACAGTCTGATTTGGTCATCCTCATGGAGAAAGCCTTCTATTGAGGTGTCCATTTGGAGTTTGGGAATTTGAAGGATTAACGCGAGTGCAAGAACAAGCATTAGACTCGTGGTGAGTAGACGCTTATCGTAAACCCAGTAACCAAACTGCTCAAATCGATCTTCAATACGGTCTCTTAGAGTTTTCATTACAATTTCCTTTTTTTTGCCAGATGCCACAAGTGGTAGAATGAAAAGACCAGGGTGTTAATTTCCTTTCACAATCCGACCTGCTTGTGGTAAACGTATAGCATCTACTATACGGGTAGTATAGTGTGTACTATACAAATAGTATAGCGGACACTATACATTTGGCTTGAAAAAATATTAAACCTAATAAAAACAGAGTATTATGAAATATACTGACGACCCAGATTTGGAATTATCAGCGCTTAAACAAGAAGTTGAGGCCTTTGACCAGCAATTACCAGAAAAACAAAAAAAGATAGTTGAGGTTGCTGAACGGCTATTTGGTCAAAAGGGATTTGCTGCCACGCCCACAGCGGAAATTGCAAAAGAGGCCGGCACGACAGAACGTACATTGTTCAAATACTTCCCGAGCAAGAACGATCTTTTAAGACGAATATTATTACCGATCTTGTTGAGGTTTGTGGCTCCTGATCATTTCCGGCAGGTTCGGCAAGTAATGACACAACATCAGGATAGTTATGAGTCCTTTGTACGGGCCTTTATTCAGAATAGGGTGGAGGCCATAGGTCAGAATCCTGGTAAGATTCGTATTTTGTTATATGAATTGGCAAACAATGAGAATTTCCGAATTCAATTTACCCAAATCTTTTTAGATCATATTTATGCACCTATGTCTCAAATGATCAAAAAATTTCAGTCACAGGGAATGCTCAGAAGTGATATAGATTGCGATGTAATAATTCGCTCCCAGATTGCCCTAGTATTGGGATATTGTCTAAACAAGATATTGTTCGAGCCAGAAATTGCATGGAATGATGAGGAGCAGATTGATCAATTGGTGGCGTTACTTACAAAAGGGCTTATACCTTAATAAAGGTTGATTTCTACAAGCAAGGTACTGCTAACAGATTTTTTAAATAAACTGTACCAACTGGCTGCACCACCTGCCGCATCAGCAATATTTTGCATACTATTAGCGAACAAGGCAGTGTTGGTAATGTCGGCAGTGAAGTCATCGACATTTTTTGCCATAGGAGTTCCCCGTTCTACAGCATTACCGCTAGCTGTGATTTGTGTTAACGCTGAGGAATATCTACGATGAAATTCGCTGGGAACCAGTGTCAGGGTGATGGTTATGTCATTCGCGTGGTAATAGACTATGCCTATATTAAATGTCGACAATAACGAA
>JAOUPJ010000168.1 GCA_029879945.1 Gammaproteobacteria bacterium | reverse complement strand
CCATAGATCCTTATCGAATTAGGGGTAGCCAAGCTGCCTCGATATTTCTATCTTTTCCTTGCCCCTTTGGTGGTAAGTGAACTGATAAATCACTTGTTTTGCAACAAGGTAAAATTGTCGGTCGTTGTGTCAGGCGTTGCTGTACTGGTTAGCACATTATTGGCAGATAAATACCCAATAAAACCAGCTATTGAAGGGAACTAACTCACTATAACGGACGTATATTTTCTAGGATCGCGACTAGAACAGGGAGACAAAACACATTTTCTAGAATGAATCAGACTATACGAAGTCTAAACTTTCGGTCTTTGAATCAATAAGGGATGCCTTTTCGCAGAATGAGGTGCCTTGCTGTTGACGAAGAGATTGACGATATCCGGATCATAGAGAACGCCGGCGTTGTCTTCCAGATGCTTCAGGGCACCGTCGTAGCCTTTGCCCAGATCGTAGGGGCGTTCTGTGGTCATGGAATCGAAGGCATCTGCGACTGCAATAATGCGCGAGAATAGGGGGATTCTTTCGCCCGCTCTTTGGAAGTAACCGGTACCATTCCAGTGTTCGTGGTGATAGCGTACGGCAGGTATGATGGCCTGCAGGTGTTTTACATTGCTGAGAATCTCTTCGCTATAACCGATATGTTTCATTACCTCGCTATGTTCCTGCTCTGTGAGGCGGGCCTTCTTGTGCGTAATAGCGTCGGGAACACCGACCATGCCCACATCATGGAGCAAGGCAGCGAGTTTTAGATTCACCATATCGTGTTTGCTAAGGCCCATTCCCTTGCCGATAGATTTACAATAGGAGGCCACGCGCTTTGCATGTCCTGTCGCATAGGGATCATGTTTTTCGATTACATCAACTAATACACCCACCACTGAGTAGAGGGTGTCACGCAGGCCATCATAGAGTCGCAGATTTTCGAGCACTACGCCTATTTGATTGGCTAACGCAAAAAGTAGTCTGGCGTCTTCCTTGCTGAAGGCACCATTTCGTTTGTTCAAGGCCTGTAAAACACCTAGGGTGGTGGTATTGCTTCGTATAGGAACGCACAACATATTGCGTGTGTAGAAGCCACTTTTTTCATCGGCCTGTTTGTACAGACGTGGATCTTGTTGCGCATCTTTGATGATGATTGGTTTATTGTGCTCTGCCACCCAACCTGCGATTCCTTGGCCACGTTCCAGTTGAATGGTTTTAAGCTCTTTACCGGCATCGCCCAGCGCGACATCGAAATACAGTCCACCCGTTTCCTCATTCACGAACAAGAGGCTGGTGGCTTCACAATTTACTAGATTGCTGGCGGCGAGGATTGCGCGCTCTCGCACGTCCGATTTTTCAAGTGCTGAGTTCATCATGGCGGAAAGTGCCATCATGGTTTCGAGTTTATCAACAGCGCTGGGTTCGGAGCTGCCGAGCACCGAGCCACCTGATTTTGAGATTTTGTCTAATGTTTGGTTTACCATAATCGCTGCACTTTACTAATCGTGCTTTTAATAGCGGCGCGAAGGGAGCCAGACAACGTGAATCACTGTGAATTTGCACTGTGAGCAAGGGCACAGTTTGGAATAACAATAAAACTATTTTTTTAGAGGGATAAGGCGGGCGAGGAATATTGGACTAGATCCAGTTTAAGACGCTAACGATTGGTGAGAAAGGTTGTAACTATAGATTGAACGCAATTACGCGATCTCGTTATTAGTAGAAGATTGCTTTGGACGTGGCTCGGCTTGCAAGTCTTGAATAAATGGAAGTTCGATATAGAAGGTAGTACCCTTCTCAGAACTGGAGTCCACACCAATTTCTCCATTGTGTTTTTCTACAATCAGTTTGGTGATCCAAAGACCTAACCCAGTGCCACCCTTCTTGCGAGTGGTGCTGGTATCGACCTGTGCAAATTTTTCAAAAATGAGAGAGCGGTATTTTTGCGAGATTCCCGGGCCCTGGTCTGTCACGCACACTCTGGATTTGCCATTGCATTCGGTGAGATAAATCTCAACAGAACTCCCCTTGGGTGAAAATTTGACTGCATTTGAAACTAAATTGGAAATCGCCTGAATGAGTCTATCTCGGTCGGCGTAGACGTAGTAGTCAAGCGGACTTTCCTTGAGAGAAAGCTGGATATGGTGCATGTTTGCGTATCCAGTATTTTCTTGTATTGTCTGGCGTATAGAGTTTGAGAGTGAAACCAGTGTTAGATTGAGCGAAAAATTCGTTGATTCATATTTTTGGATGTCTAAAAGGTCGTTAATCAAAACCAATAGTCGCTCCGAGTTGTTTGAGGCAATAGAAATCAGTGATTTTAATGATTCTGGAAGTTGATCCACAATCCCCGCGTCCAGCAGTTTCAACGACCCACGGATTGAGGTAAGAGGGGTGCGAAGTTCATGGCTTACGGTAGAAACGAAATCATCTTTTATCTGATTTATTCTTTTTTGTTCACTAATATCTCGTATGATTCCGCAATAACTAAGTTTTTCGTCAATCGAAGTCTGACGTAGTGCCAGTTCAAGCGTAAAGTGCTCTCCCGTTTTGCGTATGCCGGTGGCTTCTACTTTTTTAACTTGCGTGTTGGGATCATTATTTTGAACTAGATCATGGAGAAGCATTTTGGCGTCTTCCTGAATCAAGTAATTAATATTTTTATTGATCAGTTCTTTTTGGCGGTAAAGAAAAATCTCTTCGGCAGCCGGGTTCAGGCTTGTAATACTCAATCGACCATCGAGTGTAATAATTCCATCGACGACGTTGTTGAATATGGTCTGAAGTCGACTGGCAGTTAGTTGGCTCTGAGTTTGATTTTGTTTTACCAGACGCATATTTCTTAGGTACACGTCTATAAAAAACCAAAGAATGACCAGATAAGCGCTGAAACGAATGACGTGCCAAAACCACCAGACTGCATCCCACATTGCGGAGAACTTGAACAAGACCCCAGCGGTTCCAAAAAGCAGACAATGGCTGGCCAATAGGATTTTTTCTTGGGATACGCGGGTGAGTTTATCGGACCAGTAAATAATGCCGGCAGAGAGAAAAAATGTGAAACCACCCGCCAGATTAAGGAATTGGGCCGTTGCACTAAACGTGTTGTCGACAACCATTGTTGGCACTAACTCTGGATTGAGCACAGACACCATAGCCAGGATGATGCTTGCCCCCCCTACCAGAAAGGGTACCAGTTTGGATGTCAGTTTTTGTAAAAAAGATCTGGGTAGTACAATGAAAGTGAACAAAATCCCGCCAAAAAATGTAGACAAGCTATGAAACCAGACAAATATTTGGCCTGCTTGGATTCCCGCATGAAAACTGTCTAACAAACCCATGGATATGAGTGAAGCCGCCACGCACAGATAGGCAGGGTTGAGTATGCTTGAGCGTTGCATACCAATGATAACAAGGGCGAGGAGGATAGCTGCAAACGCCCCCACGCCCTCGAGCAGGGCATGAACGGAGTCGCTTTCCCACGTCCATGTGCCTTGAAAGAAACGAAGGTAAAACGCAGCACATACCGGCAATGCCACGCTCATTAGCAGTAGCGAGGGTGGATAGTATGCTGGCGTGTTCGTCTGCACTTCTGGCTTATTTTCCATACTGCACTAACGAATTGCTTAGCTGTTCCACAATATAGACAAGCCGAATCAAAGTAAAGCCACCTCTACGCCGTGCCACTTACCAATATACCTTAGCCAGATTAATCTAACTATGGTAGGAAATTTTAAGTAGAATGTTACAGAATGTAAAATTCATTACATTTCAATAGAATGTTCGTGGTTTTGTGGCTAGCAAAATGGATTAGGTAGTTCGGATTAGTGTAGCGTCTGCACCCATGCGTATAAATCAAATTTGACACAGCTGAACAAATAGGCAGCAGCCTTGCTGCGGGGTATTCCAGCTTGTCCATATTTTTATAAAAAGAGAGAAGGCCTTGGTACTAAAAGAATTCACTCACATCGAGTTGGTATTTCGCAGGAACGGCGGCGCTTTGAATCTCTTCGGTTTGGGTGCGTGCCAGGTCTATATCTCTGGGCATCTCATAGTGTGCATGCTTGGCGTTATAAACGATGCGAACCTGCGGCTTCAGAAGGTCTTTACCGGCCTTCATCACAATACCGATACGCCCGGAGCGCAATTGGACCAGTGAACCAACCGGATAGATTCCCAGGCAACGTACAAACTCGCCTACCAACTTTTTGTCATAACGAGCAGGGCTCCACTCCAGCAATTTTTTAAGTGCCTGGGTAGGTTCCCAGGCCTCTTTGTAGCAACGCACGGAGGTAAGCGCGTCATAGACATCGACGATAGCCGCCATTCTGCCCACTTCACTAATTTGCGCACCTTTAAGGCCAAAGGGGTAGCCTGAGCCATCCATGCGTTCGTGGTGCATCGTAATCACGTCGACTGAAAGTTTATCCAGGTCGGGTATCTTTTCCAGGATAGCCTGCCCGATGCTGATGTGGTGCTTCATTACCTTAAATTCATCGTCGCTGAGCTTTGCTGGTTTGTTTAGTATAGAATCGGGGATTAGCGTTTTGCCGATATCGTGTATCATGCCGCCCACCGCAAGTTTCTGACATTGCTCGTCGGTATATCCTTTTTGTTTCGCAAATGACACGAGTAGACCTGCTACGCTAATGCAGTGCATAAAGGTATACTCGTCTTTTGTCTTAATGCGTGAAATACCGGTGAGGGCATGGTGGTTTCGTAGTACAGTCTGGACAATACGCTCTGCCACAGGCTCCAGTGTGGCGGCCTTTAGTTTTTTACCGCTTCGAGCATCCTCCATGAGGTTTCTTATGACAGAGGTTGCTTCCTTGAATAGCTTTTTAGCGCCCTGTAATTCACCGTCGATGGATCGTGAGGTCTTTTTGCTTTTCTTTTTGGTGTCTTCTTTCTTCGACTTGGGCGAGTCGCTCATTTCTACCGCTTGGACGATATCCAAGCCTTTTTTCGTATCAATAATGACGGATCTGATGCCGGCGCGTTTTATTTTTTCAAGGTCTATGGCGCTTGTTATCGCAAATTGGCGCTTCAAAAAGGGATGACTGATCCAACTGGCGTTAATATCGTGAACAAACATTCCAACTATTAACTCATTGCTAGCGACTTTCTTAATCATTGTACTGCTTCCATTAAAATAGACCCGCGCCACTGCTCTTTAAAGTTCGATTTCTGTATTGTGTTTGTCCTTATTTATTGTGATTTCGTGCTTTTTTGCACAGGTCCAAATCTCAATTCAGTAATCCCACTAGAGCTAAAAAGAGGGTACTTTGATACCAAGTCCAAACTGTGACGTTGTTCTCATAATACCTGTTTAGTTTTCGGCGGAATTGGAAATTCCGTTAGAGAAATTTGGGTAATTTGCTGTTTAGAAAATGGATTTGTTCTTAGAACCGGGAGAAAGGTTTGGGTAATGTGTGGGTGCGAAAACAGTTATTTTAAACAGATACAAGAATATCAACTACAGTACCCACTTCAACCAAGCCAAACAACTCAATCATTTCGGCATTTTGCATCTTCACGCAGCCATGCGAGCTGGGTATGCCCATTTCATCGGAATCTGGACAGCCGTGGATGTAGATGTAACGCCGCATGGTGTCGACCTCGCCCAAGCGATTCTTGCCAGGCTCCAGTCCACACAACCAAAGGATGCGTGTGAGTATCCAGTCCCGCTTGGGGTGGGCCTCTCTTAACGATTCATCGAAGATTTCCCCGGTAGGGCGACGTCCTACGAACACGGTATTTTCTGCACAGCCCTGGCCGATCTTGGCGCGGATATAGTGTTTACCTCTGGGCGTACATTCGCTTCCAAACACTTCCCCTGGACCATTCTTGGCGGTGGCGATACGGTATGAGCGAATTTGAGACTCGTTCTGATAAAGAGTCAAAAATTGTGTGGAAATATCGACTTCTATTCGCTTTTTCATCAGATTCGAGTCATCTTGTTCAAGGCGTCAAAATTTCCATCTGCAGCAAGCACATAGTTCTTTATGCGTTTATTTGATATAAAAACGTGGCTTTCATACCATAATGGTATGTAAGGCAGTTCGAACAACACTTTTTCTTGGATTTTCTGGTAGATAGCAGCTTGGATCTTGAGGTCGGATTGTCGCTTGGCCTCGTCTACCAATCTGTCCATTTCCTTATCCTTGTAGCGACCTCGATTGGCACCGTTGGGGGGAACGGCCTCGCTATGGAAGACATACTGGAAAATATCGGGGGTCTTGATGCCTATCCAGGCCAGACTAAAAACCTGAAACCGACCGTTTTTGATATCTCCGTAGAAGGTGCCCCAGTCGTAACTGCGTATCTCCATCTCGATTCCCACCCTTGCCAACTGGTCCTGGATTACAGTTGCCAGGCGGACTCGAAAGGGGTCGTTGGAGGTTTTGTAGGTCAATTTGAGTTTGTTTTCGAAACCCGCTTGCGCGAGCAGGGTTTTCGCTTTTTCGGGATTGTAGTGGATGTGTTTTAAATTTGGATTGCCTGCCCAATGTTCGGGTGGTAGCAGTGCATTGGCGGGCTTTACCGCATTTCCAAACACATACTTGATGATCTCGTCTTTATCGATGGCATAAGCAACTGCTCTACGCACGTCCAGATTTTTTAATGCTGGGTCTTCCATATTGAATCCCAGATAAGAAAAATTAGATCCCTCACGCTGAATCACATTAATATCGGATTGATCCCGTAAATAGTGAATGAGTTCTGGAGGTAAATCGTTTTGCACCATATCGATTTCACCGCGCATGAGTTTTAAAACTCGCACCGTTGGATTCTGCACATGGAGAAATTCAAAGGGTGTTCGATCTTCGATACGCTGTATGCGGAGTTTTTCCTCGCTGGACCAGTCTACAAATTCAAAAGAACCGCTACCGATTGGGTGGATCTTGAATGAATGATCCGACTCACTCAGATGCTTAGGTACAATGCCAATGACCAGGTAGGCCGGGAAGAGGGGATCTTCGTATTGCAAATGAAAGTCGATGGTACGTTCATCGGGAGTTGTGATTTTTTCAATAAGCTTGACTGAGGTACGATGCGGGGAGGCGTGCTTTTCCTCAAGAATAAAATCGTAAGTGGCCTTTACATCGGCACTTGTCAAACGCTTTCCATCATGGAATGTTTTATTTTGATCTTGTATCGTAAAGCGATAGAGCTTTGGGGTAATCTGCTGCCAACTCGCTAATGCAGGTTTAGCCATCATGGATTCGTCAAAGTCTACCAAACGATCGTAAATCAGCCTTCCTATGCGGGTTTCGATGGCACTGGTATAGAAACGCGGGTCCAGATTGGAGGGCATGCTGGCAAGCCCGAAACGGATGGCATCGGACTGCTTGCTGCCACACGAGAGCAGTGCAGCCAGGCAGAAAATGACAATCGAAAACTGAGCTAGTCTTTTGGCCATAAGCGATAGGGGTTCTTTACCAGGCTGACATTGTAGTACCGAGGATCGTCGGACACCTCTTTATCGGCCCAATCCGGTAATTCAAATTGCTCGCTTTCAGATTTAAGTTCGATTTCTGCCACGATCAGCCCTTCGTTCTCACCATAAAATTCGTCCACTTCCCAGGTGTGTTCGCCAACGCTTACAAAATGACGTGTCTTTTCGATGATGGGTTTTTCGCAAAGCTCGTCTAACATCTTGTTGGCGTCTGCGACCGGGATGTCGTACTCGTATTCCTGCCGGTAGATACCCAGGGTAGCACTCTTTATATTGAGATTGGCCTTGTCGCCCGCCAAGCGAACCCGTATAGAAGAACGTTCATTTCCGGCTAAATAACCCTGACGGTATAGTTCACTGCGTTTGACAGCAGATCGCCAGCTATCATCGCGAATGGTGAACTTGCGTTCTA
>JAOUPJ010000347.1 GCA_029879945.1 Gammaproteobacteria bacterium | reverse complement strand
CCGTTTTGGCGGGTGTTTTTACTGTCAATCACTTCAAAGAAGGGGAATACGCAAAATTTGTGGGGCTGGTGGATTTCCAGGAAATATTTCTTGAACTCTTTAAAAAAACCAGCACTGATAAAGATGTCGCATTCTTTAATGAAAAAGTATCCGGATCGGATGTAAGAGAAGCACAGCGTTTACGTGAACTGGCCTTATCACGTCAAGACCGGTTCGACGTCTCACCCGAGCATTGGTTTGGGGTTCAAACCCAGAAGATTGCCAAGCTCAAAGAGGTTGAAGACTTTCTGTCTCGAAATATTATACGCACTGTGGATGAAATCGATAATGAGATGTCAAAAAATCTAACGTTTTTAGTGGCGTTTTCCCTGGTTCTAATAGCTATCTCTATTGTTGCGAGTATTTTTTTAGCTAAACTCATCGTCAATCCACTCAAGGCCATGTTAAATGCTGCCAATGAGCTCAAAGAAGGCGATGGAGACTTGACGCGAAGACTCCCTGATTTTGGTCGTGATGAAATCGGGCAAGTAGCAGTTGCCTTTAACGGCTTTTTGGGAAAGATCCACGATGTACTCAAAGAGGTTAGCAATGCCGTAGATGGCATCGCGTCGGCGTCCCAACAAGTGAGCAGTACATCCCAATCGCTTAGCGCGGCAGCGGCTGAACAGGCCGCCAGCGTGGAGGAAACGAGTGCCGCCTTGGAAGAGATGATGGGTTCTATCAATTCCAATTCTGAAAATGCCAATGAAACAGACAAAGTGGCACAAAGCGTATCCTCCGAAGCCGTCGAAGGCGGTAAATCCGTAAATAAAACGGTTAAGGCGATGAGCATCATTGCTGAAAAGGTGAGTCTTATCGAGGATATTGCATACAAAACAAATCTACTGGCCCTTAATGCGGCGATTGAAGCGGCCCGGGCAGGCGAGCACGGAAAAGGTTTTGCTGTGGTGGCAGACGAAGTTCGAAAACTGGCGGAACGTAGTCAGGAGTCTGCGCAGGAAATCAGTGAACTGGCTGCAAACAGCGTAGACATTGCCAGCCACGCCGGCAAACAGATTGACACCATTATACCCAATATTCAGCGAACTGCCGATCTCGTTCAGGAAATTTCTGCCATCTCATCAGAACAAGCGGCTTCGGTAGGCCAAATCAAATTATCCATGCAGCAAGTGGACGGCACCGCGCAACAGGGTGCCGCCTCTGCAGAGGAACTGGCTGCTGCGTCAGAGGAACTGAGCGCACAAGCTGCTGCCCTGAAGAACGAAGTGGGGTTTTTTAAGCTGGAAAAATAGGACAAGTCTCTACATCTTTCGTAGCGTGGCGACTCGTTCAGGGGTAGAAGGATGGGAAGATAAAAATCCGCGAGATTTGCCCTTTCCTTCATGGGCTTGCTCCAGGTGTTCCAACGCGATCGCCAGCCACTCCGGTTTCAATCCTTGTGATAGCAGAAGACTGGCTCCGTGTTTGTCCGCTTCCGATTCAAACATTCTGGAATAGTGCATTTGAACCATGACTGTGGGTAGCGTTGCAACCAGGGAAGTGGCTGACTCCAAATCTCCGGTAATCAATACCAACAACAAAACAGTGACCGAATCCTGAAACATATGACGCATCATATGGCGTTTCTCGATATGCGCTATCTCATGTGCCAACACCGCAATCACTTCACGATCATCTTTTGTTATATTAACCAGCTCATCGGTAATAATGATGGTTCCACCTGGCAGGGCCAAGGCATTGGCACCCATTTTAGGGCTGGCCCTAAATAGGATTTCGTAATCGTAGGATCTTTCTATTTTGGTCGTAAAATCCGAAAACTTGGCCTGTAGTTCTTTCTGTCTTTCAGAAGACAAGGCACTTTCTGAAAACAGAGCCCTATCCATCCCCTCCAGTACCTGTTCTCCAGTAGTTTTCTCCCAGGAAAGCGGAATAGTATAGGCAGCCGCCTTAGCTGCGAATGGGACACCGTATTTAAGAACGCCCCAAGTGGATACGACCACTAGCAACAGTGCAAGCCCTACCAGTGGAAGATGGTTTTCCAATTTGTGAATGATAGAAAAGGTTTTGCGCGTTTTGGATTCGGGAAGAACACTGTGCAAGTCCCTTCCATTCGCGAACTCACACACAGCGCCATCACTAAAACGTATAGTGCCATGCATATTGGCAAGAACAGGTTCTACGCTTAGGTCTTGATAGGCATCCTGTCGCAATAACTGCCCTTCAGCATCAATGAGTCGAATTTCATTTTCGTCGAAATGGACTTGAACCTCGTTCTTTTTAGAACTTTGACCGTCCAGATAGATTGCAGGCAGTGTTTTAGAGGCCAATGTCCATATCCATTACTTCACCTATCTCTTCACCTATAGCATTAGTTTCTTGTTGAGCTTGTGCAATGAACTCGTCCACATCGCCTTTCGGAAGAAGCACAAGCTGAGACAATCGATAGCGTGCCGTTCTCACCTTGACCCACGGAACCAGTAGACCAAATGAAAACATAATCGCGAGACTGTTGGAGGCATACAACCATGCCATATACAGAAAACTCAGGCTAGAGCGAAATTCATGTTCACCAAGCTTAGCACTATTCCATACCGCGTTGTTTATGGCGGTAGTCCAATAGGCGTAGACCAATAGATAGACGATATATACAGGCAGTGTAAACGCAAACATCAATCCTGCGGCTTGTGGCGTGGGTTCAGACCCCGGCATTAAACCCGCCACCCCAACCATCAGACCGATCCATATGCCCATAGCGGTTAAAAGAATAAATCCGGCGAGTAGGGATATTTTGTAGAAGGTACGAATGAGTCCATGGTATGAAAACTTGGTTTGACCAAACTGCGTAAACTCCACCACATAACGCTTTTGACTATAAATGATATAAGGTAACAGGCCCAAAATGATGATCGCGGAACTCACAAGCAAGGTGATGAATACTGGAATGATTTCCGCCGTAGCCGTATTTTCATTGAAGCGAGGCGCCAACATGGCAATCAATAAGGCCGGCAAACCAAAGGTCAAAAGCGGTAAAAACGTAAAGATGAAAAAGGCCTGGCCAAATTGACCAGTAAACACAAAACGAATATTGTGATAGGACGTATTTTTCATACGAAAACGCATAGACAATACCGCAATAAAAGGTAATGCAATCAAAAATGCGATACCGCCAAAAGCCCCTACCACCGGATAAATACTAATAATAGCATTGTATGCAATGAATATGAGCGCCGCGATAGCCCAACCCTTCAAAATCGCCAGTGGATTTGCCAGGTAATCAAAGCTGCTATTATTGACGACGGTGTGGCCGTAAAAATATCGGTTTGTTCTCACCTTTGCCCACGCGGAGTAAATTCCAAACGTAATCATAACGAGCAGCACGTTGACTATCCAAATTCCAAAAAACTCGGTTGTGTTGCCAGTGAATTTGAAGGGGTATTCAGTATTGTCCAGGCTACCGCC
>JAOUPJ010000085.1 GCA_029879945.1 Gammaproteobacteria bacterium | reverse complement strand
TGACCAGCCCTGCCAGCAACAAGGGCCAGTTTTGCGTCAACCACTCTTCCAGTGGATCTTTTGCCTGCTCTTCGGCTTGGGGGGGTGGCGGCTCTTCTTTGGGAGGCTCTTCGACCACCTCTTCCGCAACCGGCTCTTCTATCGGTGGATCCAATACCGCTGCGCCGGGGAACTTGGAGCGCAACATTTTGAGTTCGTCACCCCGCAGGAAATTGATTCCGGCTTTATCAATAACGATATTTCGTAAAAAGTTTTCCTGTTCATCGGTAACATGCTCGTCCACTAACACCTTAACCAGAAGTTTTTTGGTTTCCACCCGCGAATCAATCAGGGTTTCCACTTTCTTTTTTTCTATTTTGAACTCTGGCTCCGGTGGTGGAGGCGGCGGCGGAGGTGGCTCCGGTTTCGCTTTTGGTTTTGGCTTCGGTTTTCTTTCTGCTTTGGGCTCAGGGTCTCTTTGGATGATACCGCCCCGCTCTACCCTTTCGAACACATTGGCAGAAAGTGGCAGACCAGGTAGCGGTTGTTCCAAACCTAGCGCATCTCGAATAGACTCTGGCTTCAGCCCATCCTCTGTTTCCAACTCCATTTGCTCAAGAACATTTTCTTCTTGTTCTTGAGCTTGAGGCTCAGGTTCAGGTTCTGGCTGCGCTTGTTGCTGTGGGGGTGGTGCCGGCTTAGGGGGCAGTGGTGTCTTGATTTCTATTTCTTCGACTTTGTATCGATCCAATTTTTCCAACAATGCGTCTGCACGAACGATAAAAAATTTGTGGCCCAAATAGGACTCTATATCTCTCGCAATTCTGTCTTCCAGATTTTTTTCATACTGAGTCTTTTGTGTTTCATCTACAAGTGAACGCTTAACAAGTTCTTCGCCAGTCACATTACCAATAAGAAAAACGGCAGCAAGCAGCAAGATCGCTCGCATTGAGCGGGAATGTGTTAAACGTTTTCTCAGCCGCAGCAACTTCATGGTCTTTTTTCTATTTTTCTCAACATCAATTTCACATCATCCATATTGGGATCCAGTGACAAGGCCTTCTCCCAGGAGTCCCGAGCCAAACGTTGTTCCCCTAGTTTGTAGTGTATAGACCCCTTGAGTGAGTGGGCAGTCGGTGACTCCGGTATAAGCTTCAATGACTTATCCACCTCTCCCAGTGCCTGCTCGTATTTTTTTTCAAAAAACAGGGTCTGCGCCTTCACCACATGCTTGGTCGCCTCCACTGGATCTTCTTTGGGTTCCTCTACCTTGGCCACTTCCTCAGGCTTTTTCTCCGGTTCTTTTTTAGCTTCTACCGATTCTTTAGGCTCTTCTTTTTTCTCTTCCTGTTTTTCAACATTTTTTTGATCTTCCGGCAGATCCATCTCGAAATAGACATTTTCGTCGGTCGCATCAATTAGCATACTAATGGCATAACCTGCTGCTTTACGCTCTACCTTGACCATTCCTGGATGATCTGGCGATTTCGCACCCCCTTCATTACCCAGAGGTGAGACCTGAGCCCCTGGAGGCACCCCCAACTCCTGTAACCGTTCGGGTGACAAGGGCGTAGTGAGTGAACATGCACTCAGCAAAATAATGCCTGTTATGGTTGCTACCTGTCTTTGCATACTAAAATCTGTAACCCAGCGTGATTTCATACCCCATACCGCCAATCTTTGCCGTATCTGCCAAACCCGCACTGGCAAACGTTTCAAAATTTGTGGGCGCCATATAGAGGGCACCCAGGCTCAAGAAAGCCTTTCTCGTCGGTTTTACTTCCAAGCCCGCGCCGGCTGTAACCGCCGGATTGTTGATAATGAACGCTTGCCCCACCATCAAGTACAACAGCCAGTTCCCGTACTCGGGCGCAGTCCTTCTAAACAATGGGTCCAGCTCGATCGCCAAGCGCCCATTGATGTTAATACCGGTCGCCAATACGGAAGATATTTCTGTTGTATTGGAAAAGAATTCTAATCCGTATCCGTAGTAGACGTGGTTAGAAACGGTGGAGCGGGAAATCATTCTAAAGCCCGTTGCGATTACCGGACTGGCGCTTACACTCGTAACGGTAGCATCAGTCGCTGCACGCGTGACATTCAAACCCCAAAATGAGGTATAAAACTCTCTACTTATTTCTGACCCCACATCTCCCGAACGAAATTGCCGACTCCACCTCACTTGCCCCGTGTCAACAGAGACAATTCGAAGATTGATAACGGCACTCTCAAGATCCGTGTACGCATCCCACATGACAAAGTGATCGACTTTTATCTCTGATCCTACTTTTTTCAGATTGTCATTGGATTCAAAATGTCTTAATACCTGCAATTGATTATTTCTCAACAAGACGCGAGTTGTCTTACACTGCAAACACTCATGTACACCAAATCGCCTGACACTGGTAAATTTGTTTATCAGCGTTTGCTCTATGGATTCATACAGCGTTTTTGGAAAACGCTTATTCTGCCTGTCGCTCATTCTGTAAAAAGCGATTCGATGGACTTCCCCTGAAATATTATTCAGTATGTATTCATTTAGTGCCTCAGGCGATTCCAACATTTTCAGAAATTTCCCTTGCACTCCTGCATCACGAAGGAACTCTTTGTCACGAGAATTAAAATCGATCGTATCTACAGCCGACGGCTGTTGATTTTCATAAGCTGGCGTGGGTACTGGATTACCTTCCGCAGCGTGCGCATCACAAACCATAACTCCCAAAACAAGCAACATGAAAAAAATGCGGATGCGCCGTGTATAGAGTTTGTGTTTGTATTTGCTACTATCCATCTTTTCGCTCAACTCTTATCACTATACGTCTATTTTTTGCCTGATTTTCGGCAACAGGCATACCAGCCTCATCGAGATTAGGAACCTTGGGGCGGGTATCCGCATACCCTGCCGCTTTCATTTTTTTGTTATCGACGCCTTCAAAAGACAGAAAGCGAACGATATTCGTCGCTCTGTGTACCGATAATTCCCAATTCGAAGGATAACGAAGGGTATTAATGGCGACATTATCGGTATGACCTTCAATTTCCACTTGATAGTCTTTGTATTCAAAATTCTTAATCGAGTTTGCCACCGCCCTCAGAGCGGACGCAGCGGATGCCTGTATGTCTGCCGAACCCACTGGATATAAAGAAGAGGATGAAAGCTCAATGGTGACCCCCTTGGGGTGCCTAACCACTTCCATCTTGTCTTTTAAATTGTGTTCTTCAGTCACTTTGTCCAGATCCTGTTTCAGCGTTTCAAAAGGCGATTTGAATTTTTCAGTCTCCAATGCCTTTTCTTTAATAGACTCGACCACCTCTTCATACTTCGACTGATCTATGGTAGACACAGACAACATCAACACTAAAAACGTCATCAACAACGTGACTGCATCGCTGTATGTCAATAACCAACTATCACCACCATCATCTTCCGTGTCGATTCTCTGCCGTCTAAATCTAGGCTCCGTCTTAGGACCAGGCATATAAGTTCAGCCTCTTAATCCTTTTTTTCCGACATCAAGTCAAAATGCAAGGCCGGATCGAGAAAACTGTTTAGTCTATCCTGCATTCTCAGCGGATCTTGTCTTTCACTCAACATCACAAAACCTTCCAGCATCAGCACGTTTCTGAAACGATTCATATTGTTTTTTTGATCCGTTTTTAGTGCAGCCGGTTTAAAAAACATATTTGCTGCCAATACGCCATACAGCGTTGTAATCAGCGCCAAGGCCAAGCCCTGTCCTAGTTGACTGACGTCTGCTTTCAAGTTATCCAACATAATGACCAAGCCCACTAATGTACCTATCATTCCAAAAGAGGGGGCGAACGAGGCCATGGTTTTGAGTACCCCTACCTGTACCTGGGAGCGCTCATACAGCGACTCACTGAATTCAGTTAGCAATTCACGCAGCTCATCACCCTTGTAACCCGTGGTGAGCAAGCTCATACCATATTTGGTAAAGACGTCCATTTTTTTTTCGTACTTTTCCATTTTTTCATCCAGCACCGCTGGCCCGTGCCTTCTGACTTCCTCGCTCCATTTAAGGATACGCCCCACGTCCTTAAATAGCGTGGCAGGATTGACCTGGGTAGGGATCAGTATCCCTATCATTGCCTTAAGTGTTCTCAGTACATAGCGCGCCTGATACGAGATCATCGTCGCAGCAAATGTCCCCCCAAGAACCATCAAAATACTCGACACACTCCAGAAAATAGCCGTGTTGTCAGTCGACAAAAATATCGCATAACCAAAAAGACCAAAGCCCGCGACGATCCCAAATATTGTTTCCCAACTGATGAATCTCATAGCCTTTTAGCCTGATGCCAAATGTTCTTTCACTCTACCGATACGCCGAATTACCGGTGATATACCCTTGTTTTGCTTGCGTAATACCTCAATGGCTTTATTTGCCTGCGCCATATTTTTGTATGAACCATAATGTACGATGTGCCAATCTTTACCCTTGATTTTTCGTTTCGAGATAATGACTTTCTCTTTGTTTAGATTTAAATTCGCGACTATCGCATCGGCACTGCTGCGCTTTAGGGTTGTACCCAGCTGAAGCGTATAGTGATCGTTGTTTTCTTTTTCGATCCACAATGAGGAATTGGCTTTTTTCTTTTCCTCGTGTTTTACAAAGGGTGGAGAAATAGGCGAAACAGACACCTTCACAGATTCCTTGTCGTCTCTGCGGTTCCAATAGCTTGCGAGTTTTTCATTTTTTTCGGTCCCAATGCCGTGCTTATAGCTCAATGCCAGATTGTGCTGCGCCTTTACGTGCCCGTTTTGGGCCGCCTTCTTAAACCAACGATGTGATTCGACTGGATCTTTTTCTCCTTCGATTCCCAACAGGTTGCGTACTCCCAGTGCATATTGTGCTTCGCTATGGCCTTGACTGGCGGCCAGCTCATACCATTTGATGCCATCTTTGGGATCTTTCGCCACCAGCTCACCGCGTATAGACATAACACCCAGTTGATATTGCGCATTGGCAACGCCGGGCCGAGCTGCTTGCTTTAACATTGAAAGAGAAACATCTTTTTCTCGCGCATCAATATCCTTTCTTTCCAATGCCTGCATTGCCAATTGGTATTTCGCGATTTGGGAACCTTTCATAGCCGCTTTGGCATACCAATAATTGGCGTATTTTTTCTTTTTACCCAACAAACCTTCTTTGTAGATTCCGGCCAATGTTTCTTGGGCCTCGACCAGGCCCAGATTCGCCAAGGGCATTAGCATACTTTTGGCTTTATCAAACTGCTTTTGTTCAAGCGCCTGCTTCGCTCTGCTCAGCAAGTCAGATTTTTCTTTCTTCAGGAAGTCTTGTGCCTCGTCTCCGCCCCCCCGTACTGCCAAAGCCAACCAATGGCCAGCCATTTGCGGATCCTGTCTCACAAATTCGCCCGATTCATATAATTGCGAAAGCTTGAGCTGTGCCTGCCAATCATTGCGGATGGCCGCGTGTTCCAACCAACGCAGCCCTTCTCCCACTAAATAGTCCGAATCTGCACCGATTAATGCCCGACCAAGCAGTGACTGCGCTTCAATAACACCGGTTCGGGCCATAGGCTCGAGTAGCTCTAAAGCAATGTCCAGCCTCCCGCCTTGAATCGCCTCAATACCATGAAATAGATCTGGGAATTCATTTTCGGCTAAAAATCGGCCAGGTGTACTGGCTATTTCCTGGGTTGTGGCGTTGCTTTGGGCGCTAAAAAACACCATACATAAAAACAAGAACCACCAGGGCAGCTGCAGTATTTCTCTGAATTTTTTAGGAAAATTGTTCATACGCGTTCCATGCAACTAACAAATGACTCCACTCGTTAATCCTGTTTCGACGCGTTTTAAAAAATACTTAAGTGATTGTTCTGCGCATAAAAACTGACTCAGCAGGCCGGTTGGCCCAGTCAGTTTTCAAGCACTTGTTTGGTGAGGATATAACGGGAGAGGGGGCAACAAATCACTTTCGCCCAAGCATTAAAAGCAGAACGAAAACGGCCCTCTTCAATGCATAGATCTGCTGTTTACTTTAAGGCCTCGATGGCGATAGCCTTCATCATTTTCGATACCTTAGACACGACTTCTGCACAATTCTCTAAATTGTGTGTTCTGGCCAGATTTTCTATAGAGCGATATTCCAGCATTACCGCGCCATCCTGGGCTTTTCGAAGTGAGATGCGTAGAGGTAGATCGAAAGCGATGCTGGGGGCGCATTGCATCAATTTCGTCCCTATTATTGGATTTCCAAACACATAGACTCGACTTGCCAGTAGTTTCAGACCCGCTTTCTCGGCGTTCGCCCCGTGATCAATGACCTGAAAGATGTTCAACTTCCGGTTTTTAATGGCACCTTCCAGCTTTTTAGCGACGGTCTCCACTGATCCATTGCTAGAATAAACAGCAAACTCTTCATCAAATTCAGATGAATAGGCCGGTGTAATCATGAGCAGTATTAGCAAGGTATAGGCTGTTTTCATTGGTTTCCCCATTTAATCCCAGAGACGAGTCCATTTCCGTTTCATGGTAATATAGATGCCAAACTCATGGATTGTTACAGATGTTTTTATCAAAAATTATTTTTTCTGTTACCGCTCTTGTCCTGATTGGCGCACTGGTCGGTGGTATCACCATCGGTACAGTCGTACAAAACACCAGTACGCAGGAATACTGCGTGTCTTGTCACGAAATGAAGGCCCTGGAGGTCGAACTTAAGCAAACGGCCCACTATAAAAATGCCAGTGGTGTGCGGGCCACCTGTGCCGATTGTCACGTTCCCGAAGATTGGACCAGTAAGCTTTGGGCCAAGACCAAGGCCGTGAAAGATCTTTATTATCATGTGCTGGGCAAAATTGACACAGCCGAAGAATTCGAGCAACACCGATTGGAGATGGCGCAAACTGTTTGGAAACAGATGGAAAAAACGGACTCGGAAACGTGTCGTAACTGCCATAGTTTTTCTGCCATGAAACTGGAAAAACAGACTAAGGCGGCACAGCTAGAACACAAAGACGCCATACTGGCCGGGCAAACCTGTATTAAATGCCACAAGGGCATAGCCCACAAAGACGCTTCCAAGCCAGCGAGCAAAGACAGCCTTAAATTAGAGTTTTAGCCATGCGTCTCCTCCTATTGATTTTATTCTCTTTGCTTTCAAACTCTGCATCCGCCATCGATTGGAGCAAGATCGAAGGCACCCAATTAACACTGTTCTTTCCCGGCCAGTATTCCTGGGAATGGCTGCTTACCAGTCACCAGGGCGCCAATAGCATCAAAAAGGGCCGCGGATGTTTTCTCTGTCACAAAGGTCAGGAAAAGAAAAAAGGCGAGGCCATCCTAAAACACGATCATCATCACAATGCGATGAACTCATCATCTCTGGATGTAATTGTAAAGGCCGCTTATGATAAAGACGACTTGCATATCAATATTTCACACGACGCGCACCAGTCAGTTACCAACTACACACTGATGCTGGACGATGGCAGTGTAAGGGCATCAACTGTCGCTGGATGTTGGGCCTATTGCCACGAAGACCAAAGCGAGATGAAGGCGGCCGGCACCGGCGAACGGTCCCACTATTTAAGTCAGAGCAGAAGCGAACTCACAACCCAGGGCGGTGGCGACAGTCTAGTCTCCTCACAAACCTTGGAAAAACTCGTGAGTGAAAAGCAATTTAATGAAATATGGCAGGCCAGACTTTCTACTGGCAATAAGGCGGTCACAACCAGCGGTTACATACTGGAAAAACGTCACTTAGTGGACAACAATTCAGTTAAAGCACAAACCCGTCACCATCACGGACAAAACGCTATCGTTTTTTCCCGCAAGCTAAAGTCTGCTAGAAAATTCCAAAAAGATTTAAACAGTGAAAATTTGATTTATCTGGGTCTGGCGGTACACAGAAAAGGAAACAGCGGGCGCACACATCTCGTCTCTTTTCCATTCACGCTCAGTTTGAACAAGAACATCAGCGCCGATGTTAACGCGAAAGCGCTTTGATTTGATTTTTCCACTCGCTAAACAGTTCGGCCTCCACCGCCCCCACGGCAGAACGCGGCTCCAGCTTATTACTAAAAACGGGCTCGTCTTCCAGAGTTGAAGAATGTCCACCGGCTTCAGAGAAAATTAGATTTCCTGCGGAGTAATCCCAGAGGTTTTGCCTACCGTGCAGATAGACATGACAACGACTGGCTGCCAGCCAACACCAGTCCAAAGCAACAGAACCGATACTGCGCATGGATGCAAACGGTGGCTGCGTGGCTAAACCTGTGGCCAAGGCAGGTGAGAGGCGCTTAAAATCGACAATGGCAATTGAGCGCTTAAGGGACCTGGGAATTTTTTTCAAACCCAGTTTGTTCGAGTTTAATTTCGCGCCACGGCCTTTTTCTGCAGCGAACAACTCGTCTCGCATAGGATCATAGACCAGGCCCATTCTGATTTCGTTATCAATAATCAAAGAAAGGGAAATAGAAAAAACAGGAAAACCGGAGACGAAATTGGTGGTTCCATCCAGGGGGTCCAAACACCAAAGCGGTCTGCCCGATTCCAGCTTCGCCTGCTGCTCTTCTTTAGTCATTTCCTCACCCAAGACGTCAATGTCTTTCCAATGACTACCGAGTTGGTAAATGAGTAGGCTTTGACACTCCAGATCGGCATCCGTAACAACGGAGCCATCGGGTTTGATATTACGCTCCACCCGGGCAAAACGTGGCAGTAGTGCCTTTTTTCCTATAGAAACAACAATATCGCTAACGGTGTTTATCTCGACGGGTCTATGCATAAATTGTTCAATGAACCTGGTAATGACTATTTCGATCAATAGAGCGAAAATCTAGAGCGACAACTAATACTTCTTTTGTTCGGCCGACTAGCTCTGCAAAAATGGCGCTGGATTTTAAAGATACAAGCCTCAAAAGGCAAAATATTTTCCTTGGGAAAACCCCGAGTTTTTAGTTTGAATTAATGCTTGGTGGCAGATGTATTGGGGGGTACATGAGAGGCAAACAAGGCCTCAGCATCGACACTATCGAAACTGTACTTTTGATTACAGTATTCACAGGTAACACTTACATCACCTTCTTCTTCGATAATCTTATGAACTTCGTCGATCCCCAGGCTACGCAAGACATTCGAAACACGCTCGCGTGTGCAGGAACAACGGAAACTCAAGGGCTCACTTTCGAATAGACGAATCTCGTCTTCCACATAAAGACGCTTTAGAATTTCCTCAGCGGATAGCCCAAGCAGCTCTTTATCGGTGAGCGTGGCAGAAAGAATTTGGGCGCGATTCCAGGCCTCCTGGTCGTCGTCCCCGGAGCCTGGCATCTTTTGAATCAGAAACCCTGCCGCAGATTTTCCATTGGCGGCCAGCCAGAAACGAGTCTCCAATTGCTCCGACTGCCTGAAGTAGGTCTCCAGAGTTTCCGCCACATTCTCACCTTTAAGGTCGATGATGCCTTGATATCGATCTTTAGCCGTCTCAGAATCCACCGTGAATACAACACGCCCTTTACCAAAGACATGTTCCAGGTTACCGGGCGTGACATCACCATCCCATTTGGCAGTGCTGCGCATGGTGTGATCACCAGTAGACTCGACTACCAGCAATTTAAGGGGTCCTTCGGACTGGATTTGCATAATCATGGAGCCATTGTATTTGATCGTAGACGACAATAAGGCGCCGGCGGCCATGCATTGCCCCAGTTGGTCACGAACAACTTCAGGATAGTCTTTTAGGTCCAGCGGGGCACGCCATGTCGCGTCTAGATGAACAAAGGCACCCCGAATATTAAATTTCTCAAACATAAACCGTCTGAGGGTATCCGATTCTTTCAAGCAGTTCTCCCTAGTCTAGCCCTTTAGTTTTTTCATTAGTAAATCATTAACTTGCTGAGGGTTTGCCTTGCCTTGGGTTGCCTTCATGGTTTGGCCCACAAAGAATCCGAAGACCTTGTCCTTACCACTTCGATACTGCTCAACTTGTGCCGGATTGTTCGCAATGATCTCGTCTATCACCTTTTCGATCAATCCCGTATCGGTGACCTGCTTCAATCCCCGCTTTTCAATGACTGTATCTGCGTCCCCTTCACCTTCCCACATGGCGGTAAATACTGTCTTGGCCAGTTTTCCCGAGAGCGTGCCATCGGTGATGCGCTTGATTAACCCACCCAGTTGTTGCGGATTCACTTTGCACGCATCAATATCCAGTCCGTCGCGGTTCAAGGCTCCAATGACCTCCCCCATGACCCAGTTTGCACTAAGTTTGGATTCACCCCCGGAAGCCGTCACCACCGCCTCAAAGTATTCGGCCATTTCTCTGGAGGCCGTCAACACGCTGGCATCATAGTTGGACAAGCCATATTCCGAGATGAAGCGTTGTTTTTTTTCTTCCGGCAGTTCCGGAAGCGATAGGCGGACTTGATCCAGATACTCCCGTGTGACTTCCACGGGCAATAGATCCGGGTCTGGGAAATAACGATAATCGTTTGCCTCTTCCTTTGAGCGCATGGGGCGTGTTTCATCCCGATCTGCATCGTACAAACGCGTCTCCTGGGTGATTTTTCCGCCGTTCTCAATGATATCGATCTGTCTTTCCGCTTCGTAATTAATCGCCTTCTCGATAAATCGGAACGAATTGAGATTCTTTATTTCGGTGCGTGTTCCCAGCTCTTTTTCACCTTTGATGCGCACGGACACATTGGCATCGCACCGAAAAGACCCTTCCTGCATGTTTCCATCACAGATCTCCAGATACTGAACCAGCGAATGCATTTTACGCATATAGGCCACCGCCTCTTTGGCGGAGCGAATATCCGGCTCGGAAACAATTTCCAGCAAAGGCGTACCGGCACGGTTCAAGTCGATTCCGCTCATGCCTTCGAAGTCTTCGTGCAAAGATTTGCCTGCGTCTTCTTCCAAATGGGCGCGGGTCACGCCAATACGTTTGCTGCTACCGTCTTCCAGATCAATATCCAGATAGCCTTTTTTCACCACGGGGTGCTCGAACTGGCTGATTTGATAGCCCTTGGGCAGATCAGGGTAAAAATAGTTCTTTCTGGCAAATACAGAGCGTTCCGCGACCTCGGCCCCAATGGCCAAGCCGAATTTGGCGGCCATGTGCACCGCTTCTTTGTTCAATACCGGCAATACACCCGGCAGACCCAAATCTATGGCGCAGGCCTGGGTATTGGGCGATGCCCCATAGGCCGTGGATGCCCCCGAAAAAATCTTACTCTGGGTGGCCAGTTGCGCGTGGATTTCTAATCCGATTACGACTTCCCATTCCATCTTGAACCTCCCGCGCTAATTCAATTTGGGCGTTTGGCTATGCCAATCAGTCGCCTGTTGAAACTGATGGGCCACATTTAGAAGCTTGGCCTCGTCGAAATAATTACCAATCATCTGTAATCCTATCGGTTTGCCAGACACAAATCCCGCCGGGATCGAGATCCCCGGCAGACCTGCCAGATTAGCTGAAATAGTATATATATCATTGAGATACATAGTTACCGGATCGTTCATCTTCTCGCCGATTTTAAAGGCCGGTGAAGGAGTGGTTGGGCCGAGGATCACGTCCACCTGTTGAAAGGCCTGTTTGAAATCTTCACTGATCAGACGCCTGATTTTTTGTGCCTTGAGATAATAGGCATCATAGTAACCCGTTGATAAGGCGTAGGTGCCGATCATGATCCGGCGTTTCACCTCCTCACCAAAGCCTTCACCGCGACTACGCTTGTACAAGTCCTCCAGATCCACCGGGTCTTCACAGCGGTAGCCAAAGCGTACCCCGTCGAAACGGGAAAGATTGGACGAGGCCTCCGCAGGTGCCACTACATAGTAAGCCGGCACCGCCAGATGGGTATTGGGCAGACTCACATCCACACACTGAGCGCCCAGTTTCTTCAGCTCCACGATGGCGTCTTCCACCTGTTTGGCCACGGCAGAATCCAGTCCTTCACCAAAATATTCCTTGGGCAGACCGATTTTCAATCCGGCAAGGGAGTCATTCAGGCTTTCGGTATAATCGGGCACCGCCTGGTCTACAGAAGTGGAATCTTTGGAATCAAAACCTGCCATGGCGTTCATCATGATGGCGGCATCTTCTGCCGTGCGTGTCATCGGTCCGGCCTGATCGAGGCTGGAGGCGAAGGCAATCATGCCCCAGCGGGAAACACGTCCGTAGGTCGGT
>JAOUPJ010000346.1 GCA_029879945.1 Gammaproteobacteria bacterium | reverse complement strand
AGCCGGACGAGGGCGTAACCTGGGACAGATCGTGGGCGAAACGGTGCGTACCGGAAATCGGGGTGTAAATCGTCAGTTTACAACACCCGCCGACGGCAGCTACCAGTTTGAGCCCTTTTCGTTTGCCAGCACTATGTACAAGTATTTCGGTGTCAACAATCCCGAGATCATCACCGGTGAGCCGCCTATTACTGGTATGTAAAGGCGGCGCGTTACGCTTTCCTAAAACTGATAATACAAACTACCCTGTACGGAGACCGCCTGCAGGGCGTTTAGTTCGCTGGCAATATACCATTGATACATGAATTCCCCGCGCACATTGACCTGCAGATCTTTGAAATATTTCTGTCCCCAACCGATCCCCACAGTGGCTGTAGCCAGGCTTGAAAGACGATAGTCCGCGCTCACGTATTCAGGAATAAGCTGGGTCGCTGGCACCCCATAACGATAAAAGTCTGCTTCAAACTGACGGTAGAGTCTAAGGTGGTAGATAACGTGCTCGTCTTCCTTGGACTTTTTCATATTTTGGCGATACCGCAATTCTGCTGTGTGCGATTTTACATCCCAACTGTCCCAGTAATAGCGATAACTAAAATCGACCACATCACCCATACTGCTTTTTTCACTGCGATTTCGTATCACACGAGTGTGTACACTGTTGGTTCTGCGTAGGCTGGGTCTATGCTCAAAATAGGTTGTGCCGCTGGGTGTAAGATTGTCAGAATTTAGTAGGCTGTACACCTTGTAGGGGTCATTGAGATAACCGGAACTGGTCCCACGCATGTAGGTCAGTGTGCCCAACGCACGACGGTTGAGCACACGCGTAATGCCCAGCAGTAGATCCAGGGTAAATTTATTGTCTGCGCGATAACGTGTCAGATTGGTGGTTGCAGTACCACCAATCGGTACGCCATTGGTGGGTTTTATTCGATCAAAACTTCCCGAAACGCCATAATTGATGGTTGTTCTGCGTCCTTCCAGATCTTTGGACAGTAGCCCGCTTAGCCCAGTGGCGCTGTAGTCATACTCATACGAATAATTGACTGTCCACGTGCTGTTGAGCATCTTGGTCAGGGGTTTTTGCCAGGAAAGATTGTAGGCCGTCCGTATGTCTTGAAATTCGCCCAAGGGAGATTCCCCGGATGCTGTACTGAGCGAGCTACCTGAGGGCGATGTAAATGTGGCAGAGGCCTGGGGCTCGGCTTCACCAGTGGGCGAGGCACCTGTCATGATATCCAGTGTCCGTTTCAGAGAAAGATATTCATTTTCACCCAGTTCTTTTTTAACCGAAAGAATTTCCTCATAGACTGAAATTCTGTCCACTTCCTGGTAAAAGAATCCGGTGGCGTTTACTTCCCATTTCTCGCCCTTGGCTTGTGCATCCAGTTGCATGGTTGTCGCAATCAGGCTACAGGTTGCTGTGGCCAGAGTCCTTTGCAGATTCGCCTTTTTCTTTAATTGCATCCGCAGCCTCCACCACCAAATCCACCGCCACCGCGCGATGCTTCGCGGGCAAAGTAGATTTTTTCATCCAGTGTGAGTTCCATGGAATTGGCGTCTAACTGCATTTCATCCTTGGCCAGGATGTCTCGATGCCATGATTTAACGTCGGCAGGTTTGATTGCGCTCCACACGGAACCGCAACCACTGAGAGAAAACAATAGTGCACAGACCAAACAAATTCGTATAAACATCTTGATACTCTTTTTTACAACAAGCAGACGACGTGCAAGAAACTCGCCTACCGTTGTTGCCCATCCCTGAAGAGAAATCCGCGTTTAGGGTACGCGATTTTAGACGTAATTTAAATAAATAAATTTACCACTCAATTTTTTATTGCAAGACTCCATTTTATTCTCAACTTGCCGACACACTTGTGTACAGTCTATCGGATTGGAGTTAGATAATGGCTAAAATACTGACAGTGGATGACTCAAAGACCATGGTTGAGTTGATCAAAGCAACACTGGAAGGCAAAGGGCACCAGGTTTGGACCGCGTTAAGTGGGCGAGAGGCATTACAGATTGCCGAGGAAGAGACCTTTGACCTGATCTTTTGTGATGTAAATATGCCGGAAATGACGGGTATCAGTCTCGTCAGCCAATTGCGTAAGAAACCCGGTTTTGAGTTTGTCCCCATCATCATGGTAACGACTGAAAGTGGTGATTACAAAAAGACCAAGGCTCGTACGATGGGCGCATCCGGTTGGTTACAAAAACCTTTTACTCCCGATCGCCTGCTGGGTGCAGTGAAAAAACTGGTGGGCTAGTCCGCCTCTGCTCCTTCTCTCACCTTTGATCGGCCCAATTGAATCTCGGCCAGCCTAAGCAAAAAGTTGGCTATTTCGTGTGCATGTGATATTCTGCGGGAATATTTCCCATTTATGGGACAGAATAAGAACATGTCAAATTCAATACAGTCCATGCTTGTTTCTTCGTTGAGCCGGGTTTTCAGGCCACTGGTCCGCTTGCTTATCCATTTTCAAATTACCCATCCTTATGTGAGTCAATTGCTCAAACAGGTCTATTTAGATGTGGCCAAGGCCGAATATCAGGTAGAGGGTAAGAAACTTACTGATAGCCGTCTAAGTCTTTTGACAGGGATTCATCGAAAAGATGTACGGGCCTGGCGTGAGCAAGAGAACCAATTACCCATAAAAGAGAGGACACGTTCGTTGGGCGCTCAGGTTGTGGCGGCCTGGACCAGTGATCCGGAATATCTGGATGAGCAGGGCAACGCCAGGCCCTTGGCGCTGAGTCCTAAAGAGCAAGAAGTTAATTTCGAGTCCCTGGTTACCAGTGTTAGCAAACAGGATCTTAAAGCCCGATCGCTACTGGACGAGTGGTTGCGTACAGGGATGGTAAGGGTAGATGACAGCAATCTTGTTCACCTCTTGAAGGAGGCCTATATCCCCGACAATAGTCTGGAAGAAAAAGTAGTCTTCTTCGAAAAGGGACAGCAAGCACACCTAGAGTCGTCGGTAGGTAATCTTATTGGTGAAAAAGCCCCTCAGTTTGATCGATTGGTCTATTACGGCGGACTGAGCGGGGATTCCATACAACAACTGAAAAAGTACATGGATCTGAAAGGCATGGCTTTGTTGAAAGACTTTAACCAGCGAGCACGTGAACTGCAGAAAAAAGATAAGCTGAAAGATGAAACGAAACACAGAATAGTGGTTGGGGCCTATGTTCATCACCAAGGGCCAGATGAAGGGAAGGTAAGCCATGAATAGGAATTTGTTAGTATTGCTAGTATTTGTCATGTTCAATGTTTCAGTCTATTCCGCTGAGGAAGACGAAAGGGGAATAGGGGGAACGGGTCATCAGATCGATATGGACTCTTTCGAAAATCATTTTGAATTACCCGAAGTTCCCGACATCCCGCATACTGAAGTGATTCCGGAAATGCCAGACATGGAAGGATTCATTGATCTTAATCCAGTGGATGGGTTGAGTGTTGAACCAATCGAGACCCCAGAGCCGGTT
>JAOUPJ010000345.1 GCA_029879945.1 Gammaproteobacteria bacterium | reverse complement strand
AATGCCAATGCTGCGGTGATCGGAGTCGCCACCCTGCGTGGCCAGACTATAAGTGTTATTGATTTGCAGAAGGCCATCATTGGCAAAGGCATAGCCGACCCCGAGAACGCCTCTATCATTGTGGCTGAGTATAACCGGGTAACCCAAGGCTTTTTGGTAAACCAGGTTCAACACATCGTCAACAAAAACTGGGAAGAGATTGCCGTCCCTCCCGCCGGTGCTGGAAAAGGCCACTACCTCACCGCAGTGACGATGGAAGGCAACGAAATTATCGAAATTATAGATGTTGAACGAGTGCTTCACGATGTAAACGGGGCCGCGGGCGAAGCTGGAATCGAAGATCCTGTCTCTTTCGATGCCTTAGACGTGAGCGAGTGTTATGTGCTGGTGGCGGATGACTCTGCTGTGGCGCGGAGTCAAATAAAGCGCACACTAGATCGCCTAGGGGTTAAGTATGTACTCACCAAAGATGGTAGAGAGGCGCTGGACACACTGGAACGTTGGGTAGAAACCGATGCCGATGAGTTGAAAAAGCTGGCGTTGGTCATATCGGATGTGGAAATGCCGGTCATGGATGGCTATACATTAACCACGCGCATAAAAAATAATCCTCAGCTGCAAAGGCTCAAGGTGTTACTACATACATCCCTGAGCGGGGTATTCGACTCATCCCTCACAGAGAAGGTTGCGGCTGATGGATATCTATCAAAATTCGACAGTGATGAATTAGTAGCCACAGTGGGTAAATTTGTAGCCACTTTCTTGGAAAAGCTTAAATAATTTAGAAAATGATTAATTACTATGCAAACTACCTTGCTAATGCGGTCAAGTTTCTATTGAAAAAGACCGAAACCAGTATTGGTACAAAATCACTACCGGAAGGACACTGTGTCTGAAGAATTTATCTCTCACGATGAGTACGATGCGTTTCGCCAGTTTCTGGAAGACGCCTCTGGCATCGTATTGGGCGATAGTAAACAATACTTGGTCGGTAGCCGCCTTAACCGTTTGATGGTTCAGCAAAAACTGAAGAACTTCACCGAGTTGATGCAGTGTCTTCAGACTAATCGCGTCAACGGGCTACGTGAACGGGTCATCGAGGCCATGACCACCAACGAAACCATGTGGTTTCGAGATAATTACCCCTTTGATGCGCTCAAGGAGCATGTCTTTCCCTCGTTTGCCAAACTGAAAGAGCGCCCGCTTCGAATCTGGTCTTCTGCCTGTTCCACGGGTCAGGAACCCTATTCCATCAGCATGGCTTTCGAGGAATATCAGCTCAGTAATCCGGGTGCCCTCAGTGGTGGCTTGGATATAATCGCGACTGATTTGTCCACCGAGGCGATTAAAATCGCTCAGCTTGGTCATTATGACGCGAGCTCCATGTCTCGCGGAATAGACGATGCGCGACGTGATCGTTATTTCAAACAACATGAGACAGTATGGGAGATTATGCCACGGATAAAGGAGCGGGTAACCTTCAGGCAGCTCAATCTAAAGGATACCTATTCCTTGCTCGGAAAATTCGATGTGGTCTTTTGCCGCAATGTCTTGATCTATTTTTCCATGGATTTGAAATCTGATATTCTCAGGCGCATGAGCGATACACTAAATCCAAATGGATTCCTACTCTTAGGTAGTTCGGAAGTGCCCAATCGCTATGTGTCCAACTTCAAAATGATCCGTGTTACACAGGGCATGCTCTATCAGCGGGAAAACTAATCCCTTTGCCGCTTGCCTCGGTCTGCCCTTGCCGCTCGCTTTAAAACTTTCCAACCCTCAAAAATTTCATATCCCAAGGCCTTGATTCACAGGGACTTAATTCGTCATCTTTATTGTGCTATTTACAAAAAATCGAGTGGCATACCCCTTGCTGATTACTACCTGAAACAAGAGGAGCACTCAGTAACATGCGATTTGATCTGGATAAGGCAATGGGAATACACGAACAAGCACTTTATGTGCGATCTCGTCGTACTTCATTGATTGCGTCCAATATTGCCAACTCAGATACTCCAAACTACCAGGCCCGTGATATTGATTTCAAACAGGTTTTGAGAAACGTGGCAGGCATGAACGAAGGAGAGCGGCTGAAGATGACGCAAGCCGGACATATCCAGCCGGGTGGTATGAGTGCACAGGATGCGGAGCTTTTATACCGTCATCCCTTTCAGGCATCAATTGATGGCAACACCGTGGATGCCCAGATAGAAAAGGCGGAGTTTGGACAAAACGCCGCGCAGTATCAGAGCACGCTGCATTTTCTAACTGGCAAAATCACTGGTTTACGTAAAGCGATTACAGGAGAGCCCTAATGTCACTACTAGGCGTATTTGATGTATCAGGTTCAGCACTGAGCGCACAATCGGTTCGACTCAATGTAACCTCCAGTAATTTGGCAAACGCAGAAACGGTTTCCAGCAGTATCGATCAGACATATCGTGCGCGACATCCTATTTTTGCAACCGTGTTGGATGCGTTTAACGATCATCCATCAATGGCCGGGGTTAAGGTAAAGGCCATAGTGGAAAGTAAAGAAGAACTCCGCATGCGGTATGAGCCACAACATCCAATGGCCAATGAAAAAGGTTACATCTTTTTACCGAACGTCAATCCGATTGAAGAGATGGCTAATATGATTTCTGCTTCACGGTCGTATCAAAATAATGTGGAAGCAATTAACACGTCCAGGCAGTTATTGCTGGCAACTTTAAGACTAGGACAATAGAACGGGTAAGGACATAAGACATGTCAAATCACATTACCAATAATCCAATTTTTGATGGGCTAACACTGGAAGAGCGTCAGAAAGAGGCATTAAAAGATCGCTCCACCTTAGACCAAGAGGATTTTCTGCGTCTGATGATTACGCAGATGCGAAATCAAAATCCTACCAAGCCCGATGAAAATGGGGACTTTATCGCGCAAATGGCGCAATTCAGTACCGTTTCCGGTTTGAATGAGATGAAAGAGTCTGTGGAAAGTCTGGCGGAAACCTATCGTTCGAATCAGGCGCTGGAAGCCTCCATGCTAGTGGGTAGACATGTGATGATTCCAGCTGAGGAGGGTTACCTACCTCCGCATACTGAAGGACAGGATCGTTACATTTTGGGTGCCGCAGATCTCGATCGAACCGTAGGTGGATTGAATATCGAAATTAAAGATCGAACAGGTCAAACAGTTCGAACCATTGCTCTGGAAGAGCAACAGGCAGGGCTGGTCAGGTTTGCTTGGGATGGCCTTGATGCACAAGGCAATCCCGTGGGGGAAGGTAATTACACAATCTCAGCAACAACATTTATCGACGGTAAGACAGAGGCGGTGGAAACGCTGATTGTTGCACCTGTGGATAGTGTCACGCTTGGTAAGCAGGGCTCAGGTATGAAGCTCAACATCACCGGTTACGGTGAACTGCGCGTGAGTGAAGTGAGAGAGATTTTGTAAGTGGGTGATAGCCTTTATAGAGTTGAAGGAGAAAAAGAATGCCTT
>JAOUPJ010000344.1 GCA_029879945.1 Gammaproteobacteria bacterium | reverse complement strand
TCTTTCAAGGCAGCTTCAGAATTTGTATATTCCATGTTGATGGCTACCAGGGTGTTTTCAGGGAGTTCTTCTTCAGAAACCTTCCCCCAAAGCTCAGCAATAGTAGCACCGTCTGAAAGTTCGAGTGATTCTTCATCTTTACCAACACGATCACGCATGCTGGCGAAATATTTTACTGAAATCTTCATGGCATCACCTCTTAGCTTGCGTTAGCGTGCTTTTTTCCAGTGACCAGATTTACCGCCTTGTTTTTCCAACAAGCCAACATCTGTAATCACCATGCCACGATCGACTGCTTTACACATGTCATAGATGGTAAGCAATGCGACTTGGACTGCGCATAGCGCTTCCATCTCAACACCAGTCTGGCCGTTACAACGAACCACACCTTTGGCGTATACACAGTTGTTTTCGGGATCTGGAGTCAGGTCCAGTTCAACATTGGTAATCATCAACGGATGACAAAGGGGGACCAGATTGGCGCATTGCTTCGCACCCATTATACCGGCAACACGGGCGATACCCAGAACGTCACCTTTTTTGTGAGTGCCTTCCATAATACGACGTAGCGTATCAGCTTCCATGTAAATACGGCCTTCAGTCACCGCTTCACGGACAGTGATTTCTTTGTGGCCCACATCTACCATGTGAGCTTCACCGTCTGCGTTGAAATGCGTTAAATCGTTGTGTGCCATCGAATTAAGCCTCTTCTCTCGTTTTTATAGTGTGTTTAAACCACCCAATCTCGGATTCACCCCTTGTTTCGTCCCCGATAGAAAATCTTAAAGAAAATCGGGTTATTTTCTGGGCTGAATAGTTAAATTAGGGTGTCTTTTAAACCAAATCTAAATCTCTAAGACCAGACTGGTGGATTAACCACCAATCTGGGTCATACTAGTTCTACCCTTGAACTCAATAGTCGATTCGCGCATGGCAGACAGCTTCTTCGCTTCGAAACCGTCTTTGGCCTTCTCTTTGAAAGCCTTGCGGAATAGATCTACGATTTCCTCGTCAGATGCCCCTGCTCGCAGGATATCCATCAGCGAATACTCAGAGTCTGAGTACAAGCAGTTACGGATACGGCCGTCTGCTGTCATACGGATACGTGAGCAGTTACCACACAGACTGCGAGTAAACGCAGGGATGATGGCGATCTTGCCCGCATAACCAGGAACACGGAAAACGTGATGCTCGGTACGAGTTCCTGAATCCAGTTCGATATTGGGATATCGCTCTTTAAGCATCTTGATCATGGCGTCAGCGCTCAAGAAATGCTCGCCTGTTTCCCAGATTTGCTCAGCGTCGAAAGGCATGAATTCAATAAAGCGTACTGTTACCGCTTGATCTTTGGTCATCTCAGTGAAGTCAAAGAACTCACCATCGTTAAAGCCCTTCATCAACACATTGTTAACCTTGACCCGAGGGAACCCCAGATCGAGCGCCAACTTGATGGATTCAATTACCTTATCCTCGCCAGGTCGGCGAGTAATATCAAAAAACTTTTGTGAGTCTACGGTGTCCAGGCTGATATTCAGGCCTGTCAGACCTGCTTCTCGCAGCGCCTTGGCATACTTTGGAAAGATGATCCCGTTGGTGGTCATGTGCACAGATTTCACACCAGGTGTGTTCACTGCGCCCTCAACCAGCTTCACGATGTCTTTGCGAACCAGAGGTTCACCACCGGTGAAGCGCACCTTTTTAACACCCATGCGAGCCAGAACATCGATCACACGAAGTATTTCATCCGCAGTCAATATTTGCTCACCATTTTTGAAATCAACCCCTTCCTCTGGCATGCAGTAGGTACAACGCAGGTTGCATTTCTCGGTGATTGCGATACGCACATAGTCGAAGGTACGACCGAACGTATCTTGCAGTGGCGCATATTGAGGACGAGTAGAGGTGGCAATAGAACTCAAACCCCTATCTTCCCCTACCGTAGCATCTTTACTGAAATTCCCGTTGATTAGCACTTCCGCACCCCCGGACCATTATCATGTTATTGTCACTTATGTCACCCCACCTTTAACTAGATTGCCTCAAACGGCGAAATAACCTAGTAAAGCCCTATGGATTAGACTACTCCACGGCGACACTATTTACAAGTTACCCCTTACTTCCCTTAAGAGCTTTTCATTCCTTGAAAAAATGCGTAGGTTCCGCATTATCGTTGAAAGCCCGTGGTAACTCAAGACCTAGTCTAAAAAGGACTACTCCTGTAAATTCAGTAACTTAAAATCCAATCCGCTGACTCAGCGCGATCTCACGGATGTAGTCCTCTTAGAATGCAATTGTATGGACTTAAACTTATTGTTTTCTTAAGCGGGGTCACTTAAATCTAAATGAGGACAAGAAAAATAGTCTTTATTATCAAGCGATTGAAATACCATCGTGTAACACGCGGGATTTCTGGGACTGTGTTTCTGCATAGTACCAAGCAAATGCAGGACAGCTCTCGCCCAATTAAAAAGACAAGGACACACCGATCCGTGCACTGCCATAAATGTACGGTCCATAACTGATGGGTAGGGTCGTCGTCGCGGGCAGGTTCGTTTTCTGAGTACGCATTGTGTAGCTAAATGTGAGTGGCATTTCTGGATGCATCCAGTGCGTGAGCGATAGCGACACGGTAGACAAGTCACGCGTTCTTTTGATCTCTCGCCCACGCCTAAAATTCTCGAATAGGTCAGGCTCGGAACCTACCGCGGCTTCATAGCTCAAGGTGAGTTGTGCACGAAATGTCTGGTTAAAGGTTTGATTGACCTGCAACATCAATTCATTAGTGACCTCACCCCAGTCACTGATAGTGTTTCCTTTTGGTTCTATTTCGCTCCGGGAAAGTGATAGAAATACATTACCGCCCGGTATAGTCGGAATTGATAATGTGGATTCCAGCCTCAGTGTACTTGTTTCTACAGCGGTACCCGAAGACACTTCCCGCTGGGTCTGAGAAACATTGAATCCCAATCGCTTTGAACGAAACCCCTGCTCATCTTCCAGATACAATGGGAATTTGAGCGTACGATTCCAGGACGCGCTATAAGTAATATTTTTCTCTTTCGCCAAATCGAGCAACACATTCTCACTCAAACGATAGTTGGTAGACAGGCTCAATGAATTGACAGGGCCATCGTAATTGGTACTGAACATATAGGACGGATCATATGAATCCGTTTTCTCTGATTGATTCACCGTGTAGGCCGGTGTAAACCCTACGTTGATACTGGTGTAGTTTGCCATTTTGAAACGTGAACGCACATCAAATGTGAGGGACGACCTGCGATAGGAAACGTCTACTCCGCTATTCGGATAGTAGTACCATTCCTGCGTTAAACCGTAGTTGAAATTATAGGCATAGATATTGAGTTCTTGATTTATCCGATCGATTTCAAATTTTGCCTGGTTTGCTGTTCCCATATCCACCCGGTTTCTAAGAATTTCACGATATTGTGCAGCCGCTCGATCCTTCTCATCAATGCGCTCGTAGGCATAACCCAAT
>JAOUPJ010000084.1 GCA_029879945.1 Gammaproteobacteria bacterium | reverse complement strand
TATTGCCGTAGCGGCCGTGGGCGGCATTACCGCTGAGATGGGGCCAGAGAAAATTGTTATTCCCGACCAAATAGTGGATTACACCTGGTCACGGGTGAATACCTTCTTTGAAGAAGGGCTGTCATCGGTTACGCATATCGACTTTTCTGAACCTTATTGCGACGAACTGAGAAATCAGATTATCGAATGCGCACGTGAACTCAAGTTAAATGCGGCAGAAGCGGGCACTTATGCGGCCACGCAAGGACCCAGGCTAGAGACTCGGGCTGAAATCGATAAGCTGGAAAAGGACGGTTGCCACATCGTGGGTATGACGGGTATGCCTGAGGCGGCCTTGGCTCGAGAGCTGGATATTTGTTATGCCACTATCGCTGTGGTAGCCAATCGCGCAGCGGGGCGCACAAAGGAAGAGCTCACCATGGAGATGATTGAACACAATTTGTCTGCGGGTATGGGCCGAGTGCGAGAACTCTTAGAAAACGTGATACCGAAGATCTAAGGCTTACCTGAGCTCGCTCAGTTGTTCTTCCGCTTCGTCCGGAGCGTTTTTCTTATCATCAAATCGGCTAATTTTAGCGATCACGCCAAATAACGGATGATCAAAGAAATAGACTTTTTTCCCTTTTATGCGTCTAGACGAGGAGAGCTTATAGCCCTTCAATAGACTGGGATCAGTGTCCAGAAAGGCGATGGGTACTTCATCGACAGTTGCTGTAGCCTCTGCGCCTAGCCCTCCACCAGGTAAGGTGGCAGCGGCGTTTTCTGTCCCTATCGCTGCTGTACCAATTAGTCCAGCTGAACTGCTTCGATATAAGAGGTCCACATAGAGGTGCAGAAATCGAGTCTTCTTGAGATAAATGGAACCGAACACCGAAATATTGGGAGGCCCCATTTGTGATTCATCGTCAGTGAGATAGCGTGAGACACCTTCCTTGCTTGAATCGACTGCCTTGCTTACCAGAACGACTTCGTCATTCGTTGCATTCCCCTGTCCTGAGGTTTTTTCTACGTCATTCACCGCTGTAAAGGGGAGTGTGGGTTGGTCGTCTACCGGCTCCATGCCCTGAAAAATACTGGGATCTGCGTAAGCCGATTCACTAAAATCGGGTGTGATTTTAGCGATCCAGTCATCAACATAGACTGGCTCAAAATTCTTTTCACCACTTTTAACGGCCTGACGCCATCCGGTATGAAGAAGCACTTCGTAGGCCTCGCTTTGATTCAAGCGTTCTACATACTTTGCCAGCTCCAGATCGTTGCCCCATATTTGTTCAAAAAATCCCTTGGGTGGAGCGGGCGTACCGTCTTCCTTTTCGCTGTCCAGGAAAGGCGTCAGTTCAACAAGATTGGTATTTCTTAAACCCTCTGGTGTACGCGGCCAGCGCTCGTCAGTGACTTGCCCCTGACTCTTGTTAGCGAAGACTATGAGTTCGACAGTGTACCAGTTGTCATCTGATTTGGCGGCAAGGGTTAATTGAGGGAGAGTCAAAAAAATGACAAACCAAAAACCAAGGCCTAGAAGGAACAGGCGCTTTAACTGCTTAAACATAAAGTGATATCCATATCTCCAGCTTTGGCAATTTTAATCAAAGACAGTTTAAAATGATACTCTGACACCCTGCAAACTAATGACCAGAATTCGAAGAAGGAGAAAGAAATGGCTGCAAGATCAGTTATTCGAATGGGGCATCCTGTACTGGCCACGAAGGCGCGGGAAGTAAAGGAGTTTGATACCCCGGATTTGCACGAATTGCTGGCAGATATGTTTGATACCATGGCCGCCTACGATGGGGCAGGCCTGGCAGCACCGCAAATTGCCGTGGATCTGCGCATTGTGGTGTTTGAAGTGTCGCAAAATCCCCGCTACCCGGATGCGGAGAGCGTGCCCCGTACGGTGCTTATCAATCCGGTGATCAAGCCCTTATCCGATGCGAAAGACTTGGCCTGGGAAGGGTGTTTGAGCGTGCCCGGTATGCGTGGCGCTGTTCCACGACATACTCACATTCGCTATACAGGTTTTGACGAGTTTGGGCAGGCCATAGACCGCATGGTGCAAGGCTTTCACGCCCGTGTCGTGCAACACGAATGTGACCACCTGGACGGTATCCTCTATCCCCAACGCATTGAGGACCTGAGCAAGTTTGGGTTTATCGAAGAACTGGAAGAGGCGGGACTGATCCCCAAGGTTGAATCATAGCCGGATCAAGTCGATTTGCGACGGAATTAGACGCCCCCCCAGTTTCCGAAACCAATGGCCTAATGCTACAATCTCCCCATGAACAAGCTCTTTCTAATCATCGCCGGAATTTTCCTACTCATTGGCCCGTTTTTGATTATGGGCATGCATTTGGTGCATTGATTGATTTGCTAAATCGGATTGGTCGCACTGGCTGCTCAATGTGATTTTAAGCTGCAAGCCTTCGATCTGGGCCAGTAGCTCCTCTATTTTCTCTATGTTTCTACTCAAGGTAATAAACTCGGTTTGCGCTGCCAGCGTTGAGAGTGTCGGGAATCCATAGTTTCCGGATGTGGTTTTTAAATCGTGAAGACGAAATCGTAGCAGTTCCCAGTTTTTTTCCTCATAGGCATCTCTCAATTCCTCAACTAGTATGGGTAGCTCGCCCACGTATTTCAGTACTAAGGCGCGCATACTGGGTTCATTTTTCAACAAAGTGGATACCAGACTTTCATCAGAATACCCAGAGGATGGTTCTGTGTTATTGTCGGGATAGAGAAAATTGATCAGGGTCTGACGGAAGTAATTCCTTTCTACAGGCTTGGTGAGAAAATCATTGCAACCTGCTTTAAGGCAGGCTTCTTTAACTTCTACTGTTGCATTAGCTGTAAGCATTATGATTTGCCCAGGGTAGTTGCCTTCTCTCAGCCTTCTTACGGCAGCTAGACCGTCGAGTATGGGCATTTGCATGTCCATAAGAATGAGATCATATTCCTTCTTTAGTGCCATATCGACAGCGATTTCACCGTTGTCGGCTATGTCACAGTCGACACCCATTTTTCGCAATAGATAAGATATTAAACGTTGGTTGTCCGGGTTATCTTCAGCTAGCAAAACAGTGCCAGATAGTCTAATCGTACTATTTGTTGTCAGAGAGTGATCGCGGTCTGGGGCTTGGTTTATAAGCGTTCTTGAAGAAGGCTCCCCTGCGTTCAATGTAAGGGTAAATCGGCTACCGGCGTTGACAACACTTTCAGCCGATATTTCACCTCCCATCATGTGCGCAAGCTGTTGGGATAGATATAATCCGAGGCCTGTCCCATTGACTTTGTTTCTTGTAGTGGTTTCCAGCCGAGTAAACGGAGTAAAAAGGCCTTCCATTTGCAAGGGGTCCATACCTAGTCCTGTATCCTCGACGTGTACTTGGATCAGGTTTCTTTCAACGGAATACGAGATAATAGTTTTTATCCCGCCTTGGTCTGTAAATTTAATTGCATTCCCACAAAGGTTAATGAGAATTTGTTTTAATCGTAAGGGGTCAGTCACAATTATTTCTGGGATAGGGAACTGAACATCGAGATTGCAATACAGACCTTTATCTTCTGCTTGAAGACTTGCTAGAGCAAATACATCATGTATTAACTCATAAAGATGGCATTCAACTTTTTCCACCTCTAGTTTTTCCGCTTCAATTTTGGATAAATCCAATATATCATTAATGAGTGATTGCAGGTGTTTTCCGCTTCGAATGACTGTTTGAATTGCTTCGAGTCTATCTGACATCGATTGATTTGTTTCCAGTAGATTTTCAGAAAAACCGATTATTGCCGTGAGTGGGGTTCGAATTTCGTGACTCATATTGGCGAGAAAAGCGCTTTTGGCTCGTGTAGCACGTAGGGCTTCGTCTCTTGCTATCGCAAGTTGTTCTTGTACCCGCTGCCGTTGGCGAATTTCCTCTTCAAGTCTATCTCTCGAAATTGTGATTTTTTCTAGTTGGTCAATGGCATCGCTAAGTTTCGAAAATTCTCGGGAAGACCTAGGGCATTCACCCGTAAAATCTTTTCCGTTTGCGTAGTCAATTACGCGTGATTCGATTCTTTGTAAGGGTACACCTACAAGTCTACGGAAGCCAAATATGCACAAAAGTGTGAAAATGAAAAGACTCAAAGAATTAAACTGATATATGTTAGCCACGTGCTCTTCAATACGGGTAATCCGAGTTTCTAGATTCCAAATCAGATCGACATGTCCGAAGATTTCTCCATGCACTTGGATTGGCTCTGAATGTTCGTGAAACTCAATACTCTCATGTTCGGGATCAGTCCCCCAAACTGCCAGTGTCAAATTGTCTTCATTGCGAATTCGGAGTAACGCAATGTCGCTATTGTTTTTGGCAAGTTCCGATACCATTCCTTCCAATATGGCGATGTCTTCGGTAATCACCGATTCCACGGCCGAGGAGGCAACTGTCTCTAGTACTTGTTGCTTGTTTTTTTCTACCATTTCTAATAAAAAACTGTATTCCATGTGCCGAATGTATTCACTGGTGGCGATCACGACGCTCGTGCAGAGCGAGAAAAGCAACACTGTAGCTGATAACCATAAGGGCGATTTACTGAGAAATTTTCGCATGATTATTTTCCAGTAAAAAACTTCTTGTTGTTTGTTATGGCCATACGAACGGAATGATAGTCACTATCGGAGGCGGATAAAAAACCATCTTTATTGATTGCCTTGAGAGCGTCCTTATCACGAAAATTGAGTAGGGCATTCTGTAGCGCGGAAAAAATACGCGGCTCAAGTCCTTTTCGTGCAATCCAGGGTTTTGTGACATTCTTAAAGGTGGCGATCGCTTTTAGATCCTGCCCCTTGCGTATGAGTAGTTCTAATGTACTCTCCTTGATTGCGCCAGCATGGAATTTACCCTGGGCTACTGCAAAGCCCACTTGATCATGTCGGTCCAAATAGTCATACGCAGAAAGATCATTTGCATAGATACCGTGTTCAACCAGAAAGTTTTGAGACAAGTATCGGCCTATGGTGGAGCGCTTGTTCCCAAAGGCGAAGCTTCGCCCCTTTAGCTGGGAAATCGTATTGATTTCGGAATTACTGTGAACGATAATGGCACCGTTGAATTGCTTTTTGCCGTTTTTGCTTTCCATTACTAGAAGTTGAACACCTGGTTCTTTTTCTTTTACCTCTACATAGCTAGCCGGGCCGAACCGGGAAAAATCCACTTGCCCGTTAACCAAATCCGCTAAACCTTGAGTGTAGTTTGGTGCGATACTCAGTTTTATTTTTACGGGTGTATGCAGTGATTGGCTGAGCTCTTTTTCCAAGTCGTTTAATATAGGTCGAAATTGTCTGACCAATGTGGTGGGCTTATCGCTTGCGTATAGCCCGAATGAGAGTTTGATCTCAGCGTGGGCTCCGGGTAACCATAAAAAGGAAAGTCCAATGAGTACCAGCAGATAGAATGAAGTACGGCTTTTCCGTTTAATAATTGATCGCTCACTCATCTACTTGTCCTAATACGATGATTTGATGGGGGTTTTGATATGTCTCAATGTATCCCGATAGGATATCGGTATCTGCTTACGATTCTTAACAAAGGGGGGTAACGTGGCGGTTTCCTGGAGCGACCGTATACAACAAAGTGAGTTGACCTAACCCTAATTTCTGCGTATTGTTCGTTGATTATTTAAAGAACATACAGGAAGAGGGAGGCAGTATGTTGAGGGTAATGGCTTTTGCCCTAATGGTGCTAATGAGCGGAGTGGCGCTAAGCGCAGGCAATGAACAAGATAACTCTAGAGTCACTATCTCCTATTCACCCCTTACATTTAACTATTTTAGCGTCCATGAGTTTATAGGCGAGCTTGCCCTATCTGATTATGTGAGTATCGCGGGGATTTTCGGTTCAGGCTCAATTACCGATGACGTCACCGAAGAGAATATGAGTATCACGGAATATGGCCTTCAGTTAACCATCTATCCAGTTGGGTCTTTTGGTAAGGGAACACAGATTGGTCTTGAATTTAACAATGTAAAAGCCAATAACGGAAAAGAAGGACAACCGAATCGTTTTGCTAACCAGATGGGAATGGGGCCGTATTTTGGCTACAAACTAACCAAGTGGAATACTGTCAGCCTGATCAGTCAGGTAGGTTTTCTTACCTTCTTTACCTATGCACAAGACCCTGTTTCTAAGCAAGATAAATACACCTATGTGGATCCTACCGGTGTGTTTTTACGTCTTAACATTGGGTACACCTTTTAGACTTTTCTGTTCTACACTTAGAACAGTTTTGTTTCTATTTATTGGTGAAAAATGATGCGTCTGCTGCTCTCCTCGTTGTTATTATGTTGTTCCCTACACACATGGGCGTCAGAGCCTAGCTCCCGAGAGATGCGTGAAAATGCCACGGTAGGGGTGAATTTCTCCTATGCCTTCATTCATGTTCCTTTCGTTAAAGCCTGGGGCGCTAATGCGAATCTGTATACCAGTGGAAACTGGCTTTTTGCTCTGGACTATACGAATGCCAATAAGGCGATTAAAATTTTCTCCTTTCAACTGGGGGAAATAAAAGAAAAGCATATTGCCGTGCAGGCGAGGCGATTTTTTGGCAACAGCTTCAATCTCAAATTTGGTCTAGGGCAGCGTACGACCGAAGCGCTATTGCCCACCGATCTTTTTGATCTGGTGGTCAGCAACTACACCGAAACGGCATCAAAATTTACATCGAATTTTGTTCGTTTTGGGTTGGGAAATCAGTGGCAGTTTGGCACGCGATACACCTTTGTTGTGGACTGGTTTACGATCAACATCCCCTACAGTGGCGAGATTATCACGAGCGCATCTCAATATGCCTCGGGAGACAATAAACAAAAGGTGGAAGACTACGAAAACATCTTGAAGTACTACCCCTCTGGATCAGTTATCCAAATGGATATTGGCGTAATCTTCTAGTAAATAGCCTTGCCATACCCTGAGAATTGATGCATTGTAGCGCTTCGTGTAATTGCCAGTCTTCGTGTTGTGAACCGCTACGCCTCAAAAATTGATGAGATCCAACCCTTTCATGTCATGGCCATCCTTGCCAGAGCCAAAGAGCTGGAGGCACAAGGCCACGACGTTATACACATGGAAGTGGGGGAGCCAGAATTTAGCACGCCTGACGCGGTTACTGAGGCCGGAATCGTAGCCCTCAGAGAAGGAAAAACCCATTACACACCTGCTATTGGCCTCCCTGAATTACGCCAGGCCATTTCAAACTATTACGCCGATCAGTACACGCAAGACATCCCAGCGGAGCGCATTGTCGTAACCCCCGGTTCGTCCGGTGCCTTGCAGCTCATTACCTCCTTGATTTTAGAGCCTGATTCGGAGGTCCTCGTCACCGATCCAGGCTACCCCTGCAATCGTCACTTTGTGAGATTGGCGGGGGGGATGCCGGTTCCAGTCAACACAGACGCCCAAAATCACTATCAGCCTACCCTGGAGCAGATACAGGCCGTATGGACGCCGCAGACCCGTGCGGTGATGATTGCCAGCCCGGCCAATCCCACCGGCACCGTGATTCAAAGCAGGGAACTAGCGCGCATCTGCGCCTTTGCCGAGCAGCGCGAGGCCTACGTGATTGTCGATGAGATCTATCATGGCTTGGAGTTTGAGCGTAGACAGAAGTCGGCCGCTACGCTTTCCGACAATGTCTTTGTCATTAACAGTTTCTCAAAATACTTTGGCATGACAGGCTGGCGCATCGGCTGGCTCGTTGCGCCCGCGGATCTCGTCCCCCAAATAGACAAGCTCGCTCAAAATGTTTTTCTCGCTCCCCCCACCGTTTCCCAATACGCCGCCCTCGAGGCGTTTAGTTCGCAAACGATTGAGGAACTGGATCGACGCAAAGCGATTTTTAAAGAAAGAAGCGAATATTTGATTCCCGCGCTACGTGAACTGGGCTTTTCCATTCCATCCAGCCCTGATGGCGCTTTCTATGTGTACGCAAACTGTGAAAAGTTTTCCCCGGATAGCTTTGAGCTTGCCAATTGTTTATTGGAATCGGTCCATGTGGCCGTGACACCAGGGCTGGATTTCGGTAGCCATCAAAGTTCCACCCATCTGCGTTTCACCTTTACCAATAGCATAGAGAGGCTGAAGCAGGCTGTTACCAGAATAGAAAGATATATCAATAATAATCAATAAGTTAAGATTATTTCTTAATTCGTCCTAAGAAAACTTTTAAAGTTCAAAGACTTACCTTATAACCCTCTATTTCCTAAAGAAATTTCAGTACTTGGTCGAAGAATAACTTGATACATACTAGTGTGTTTAGAGTATTGTCAGTAAATCAATAATTTATGAAAACTCGTGTTAATCTCGGCTATAAAGATATCGATCCCTCCAAGCCCGTGGAGTGGGATATCTTCGATGAGAGTGATCGATTGCTGCTAAAGCAAGGGATGCAGCTGCATAGTAAAAAACAGCTGAAAAAACTTGTGGAGATTGGTGCATATCGCTATGAGTTTGAGGAAGACAAGCCTATTGATGCGAGCAAACAGCGCGTCCACGATGTATTGAGTCCGTTCGTACGAATCGAAAGAGTAGAACATGAGCTGGAGTTTCTGCTCAAAGAGACCTTTCTACTCTCCAAGAATGATAATGTGAATCTGACCAATCGTTATCTGGATCTGGTCGATGAATTGATAGACCTGTGTGAATACGATATCGATGCCGTGTTAGGTGCGATACATACCGATGAGCAAAACCGATACACGGTAGTGCATCCCCTGCATTCTGCTGTGCTGGTCTATATCATTGGAAAACGAATCAATATCCCCACCGATCGACTTATTTGTATTATGGCCGCCACGCTCACTTCCAACGTGGGTATGTATGAGCTACAAGAGGTTCTGCACGGCCAGACCGATCGACTCAGTGATGAGCAAAAGATCGAAGTGGAAAAGCATCCGCTGCGCAGTGTGAGACTGCTTAAGCGGGCCGGCATCACAAATAAACTGTGGTTGGAAATCGTTGCACAACACCATGAGCAACAGGACGGGAGAGGTTACCCTCGTCGAATTCGCGGCCCTCAGTTTATCAAGGAGGCCAGAATCGTGGCCATGGCAGACCGATATCATGCCATGATTTCACCCCGTTCCTACCGAAAGGGCTTAACCCCTACCATGGCCCTCAAGCACCTGTTTCAGACCCGTGGCAAGGTTATCGATGAAAAGATCGGAGCCATCTTCATTAAGGAATTGGGAATCTATCCACCGGGTACCTATGTGCGTCTGAAAAACGGGGAGACAGCCCTGGTGACCAGGCGGGGAAGTAATAGTATGCGTCCCAAGGTCAAATCCCTGCTCAGCTCGCAAGGACTAAAAATGCGTAAGCCCCTGGTGCGAAATTGTGCCGATCGTCGCTTTGCGGTATTGGGTTTGTGCCCACCGCTCAGTTCCTACAAAAAAGACCTCAGTCTGTTGTGGGACTACACCGTCTAGCCCGCTAACTCTCCTCTGAAAACTGTTCCACATACATCAGGCTGGCACCCGCCACTGCACTGGGTACGATAATCAAATTGAGCAGGGGAATCATCGTAACCAGCAGAACCGCAAAGCCGAATCCCATGGTGAGGCCGATTCGCTTTCTTAATTCTTTCCTTGAATTATCGAATCTACTATCATGATTTGAAAAGGGATAATCCATGTATTGCAAGGCCAGCATCCAGGCGCTGAAACACAGCCACAGCGCGGAGCCGATGAAGTTGACTCCGGGTATGAAGAGCAGGGCGACGAAGGGAATCGTCCACAAGAGTGAGTAGCGCAGCTTAATAAACTCTTCCTTTAATACGCCAGGCAGCGTTTTAAAGGACTCGTGCCAGGGCAATTCTGGCGTTTCGCTAGAGGTGGTGACAGTGATCTTTTCCACCGCTTCAGCCAGTGGACCGTTGAATGGGGAGCTGACGAGGTTGGCCAGCAGGGTGAAGCTAAAAAATACGAGCATAATGAAACCGGCAGCCAGTGCAAAATAGACCAGCAGTTCGATCCATTGCAGCCACTCGGGCACAGCCTCCATCGCGCGTCCAATGTAATCGTTTAGAAAGCTGAAACTCAACACGCCTAAAGAAATAAAGAGGGCGATATTGATTGCCAGCGGCAAGACTATAAAACGACGAAGCCCGGGACGCTTAATCAATTGCATGCCGCGTAACACATACAGGGCACCGGTGAAGGGATTGTTGGAACGTTTCATACTGTTTAACTTCCTGTTACCGACCTTTTTGCCAACAGGGCACAGCCCAATGCCGCATCGGTCTCTTGTTGGTTTTCGACCTGCACACCTAGTATTGCCTGCCTTATCTTTCTCCAGGCTTCATTCTTGGCGCCACCCCCCACCGTTATAACACGATTTGGATAGGAGACTCCCAGGCCGGCAAGTTTTTCATAGGCCTCTTTTTCCACGTAGGCTACGCCTTCCAGGAGTGCCTGAAAGAATTCGACCCGATCTTCGGGTATCGGTTCGATCAGCGCCTGCATTTGCGGATCATTTCGGGGAAAGCGCTCCCCCTTGGTTGCCAGTGGATAGTAATGAAGCCCCGTAAGCCGCGCGGGATCGAGTCTATCTTCCAATTCCCGCATCTCTTGTTCTGTAAACCAATTCAGGAACACCTTGCCGCCACAGTTTGAAGCGCCTCCCACCAGCCATTGACCGAAAAGTTTATGGCTGTAGATTCCGTATTCGGAGGAATAGATCGCTTGCTCTGACAACATCTTAATCGCCAGTGTGCTTCCCAATGAAGAAACGGCTTCGCCAGGGTGACTGGCGCCGGTGGATATAAAGGCAGCGATACTGTCGGTAGTGCCCGCGACAACTCGGCAAGTGGGGGAAAATCCAAAGCGCTGGATCGCTGGGCTAGCAATATTTTCAAGCCCTGTTCCTGCAGCGAATACCTTAGGTAATTTGTTAATATTAATATCTAACTCATTGAACCATAAAGGCCATGACTCCTGATCAGGTTCATATCCCGTCTTCAGCGCATTGTTCTCGTCGCTTAGGTTAAAGTGTCCATGGAGTTGGCCGGCAAGCCAGTCTGCCTGATGGACCAGGTGGTGGGCATGAGGAAATTCATTCAGTAGATACATGGCCTTCGCCAGTCCGGAACTGGCACCATTGGCGGGCGAATCTTTGGGTGCAATAGACTTGATTCGCGTTGCTTCGTCCAGGCAGGAGCTGTCGTTGTACATTAGCGCAGGGGCCAGAGGATTGCCTTTCTCGTCCACGACCAGCACGGTACCCGAGGTGCCATCGATTGAGAGGGCACGAATTTGAGAAAAGTCGATTTGCTTTCCTAAGGCGTCTAACACTTTTTGCAGTGCAGAAAGCCAGTGTGCAGGGTCTTGCTGGATTCTTCCCGCTGCGGACTTCTCCGGTGCTGGAAGGCTCGTTTTGATACTGGCCTGAACGCGGCACGCGTCATCAATAATCACTGCACGACATCCGCTGGTGCCGAAGTCGATTCCGAGATAGAGGTCCGTCATTTAACCTTAGGGCAGCACGACCGGGGGCGGAGGCTCCCAGCCAGGGGCGCGATGTTCCACCACTACGTCGGTGTAAACACCGCCGCGTACATTGAACTCAGAACGGATACGCATAAAACGCGGCGAGCAGGCTTTGACCAAATCGGAAAGCATTTGATTGGTCACGGCCTCATGGAATGCCCCTTCATCTCTGAATGACCAGATATACATCTTGAGTGACTTGAGTTCCACGCACTCTTTATCTGCAATATAGTCGATAAAAATGGTCGCGAAATCGGGTTGCCCGGTCTTGGGACAAAGGCAAGTAAATTCAGGGATTCGGATGCGAATTGTATAATCTCTATCCGTTTGCGGGTTGGGAAAAGTCTCTAATATTTTACTCGGTTGGCTAGGCATCTTTTGCTCTCTGTGTTACCTTAAGCGCAATTGTAGCGTATTCCTCCATATCAAGATAGGCTTGGAAGTTACTGAAAACATTAGGAATCCTATTCGTGGGTTTCTTTGGTCTATTAAATCGGTACTGAAACATCATGCGTTTAGATAAAATTAAGCTCGCAGGCTTTAAGTCCTTCGTTGATCCTACTACTGTTCATTTAACAAGCAATATTGTTGGTGTTGTTGGCCCCAATGGAAGTGGCAAATCCAACATTATCGATGCCGTACGCTGGGTGATGGGTGAAAGCTCTGCCAAGCACCTGCGTGGTGATTCCATGGCGGATGTCATTTTCAATGGCTCCTCGACCCGCAAACCGGTGGGGCAGGCCTCCATCGAG
>JAOUPJ010000343.1 GCA_029879945.1 Gammaproteobacteria bacterium | reverse complement strand
CGAGCAAGGGAGACGCTATTTGGTATCTCTCCATTTCACCAAACTTAATTCAATCGTTTATTCCAACTATCACATACAACGACACAGTCTATGATACGCCAGACGTTGTCCTTGATATGGATATTGATGACTCGGGTTCGAGACTGGTAACGTGTTCGAAGATTGACTCGGTCACCAATATTCATTGTTCGTTTTTTGATATTGATGTCACTACCGGTACAATCAATGAGGTGCCCGCCAAATCCCAGAAATTTACATTACTGGAAGGACCTCAAGTGCGTTTTGAGTCAGGGTCCAAGGATAGTGTGTTTGTATCCCTAATTCATCATCCCTATCATCCTACTGTTAGTCTCCAGCAAAGGCGCATTGGTTATTACCCCATTGACGGATACTCCCCGCTCGCTCGAACCGATAAACCCTATTTTCGAGGTCATGATTCATCGGTAAAGAGTGTCGCCTTCTCACAGGATAGTAGACGCCTCCTAACATGTGATTCTTATGGTCAAATTTCAGTATATGGATTTTTTACAGGCGCCTTACTTAAAACTTTTGATGAACATTCAGATGCCTGTAATAAAGTTATATTTGCTGAGGGAGAAACCCGAATTCTGAGCACTAGCGATGATGGCACTCTTAAGAGCTGGGACTCTGAAATCGGTTCAGTGACATTTGGGAATTCTCTCTATACACTCGATTTTAAAAAGCCAGATCGATTTGTTCATGTTAGCTCTATAGACTATGACAACTCCACTACTACTGCTCGTATCGCTATTGCGACTCGGGAAAAATTGTTACCCAAAGAATACACAAGCTTTGGCGGTTCTGTGTATTTGTACGATATCAACGGGAATTTGATCCACCAGTTCCTTGATGTGTTTCCAAATGCAGGCGTAGAGTCGGTTGATATATCCGACGATGGAACACGTTTAGTCGTAGGAGGTGGGAATGCTTTATCGAATATAAAGATTTTCAATATCGATCCAAGCGCAGCAATCCCTTACCAAGAGATTCCTGTTACCTCCACACATGCAGATCGAGTATGGGCAGTAAAATTTATCCCCGGGCTCAATACTCATTTTGTAGCAACGTCAAAGGAAACTAGTAAAGTAGCGATATTTAAGGACAATACCTTGGGGACATATGTTGAAGATATAGTTCTAAGTGGACCGACTAATGTGTATTTTGATGGGATTGACATAGAATTTGATTCAAATCGCCAAGCCCTTATTACGACAGCATCACAGGCGATATTTCAGTGGGATTTGGACCCTTTTTCGCCGACTTCTACCTATGGGCAGATCTATAATTGGCTGACGGATCCACCGCTTACACCTTCCGGGAGCCAATGGTTTGCTGATACTGGACCGTACGCTGAAAATAGGAGAGAATTTTATGAGGCTGCCTATTCCCCGGATGGACGTTATGTCGTTGCGGTGGAGGCAGGAAATCCGTGGAATTCTAATTGGTCCGATTTTAACACCTATTTTTCAAGTAGACCAAATGAGACAGTTAATATAAATCCTATCTATGTATGGCCCACTGTAAGTTCAAGTTTAAATGCTGATCTGTCTTGTTTTGAGTGGAATATTGATGGACAAACTTGCGCAATAGCCTGTATAGATGTGGGTGGTTGTGTAACTTGGACATCAGAATCCGCATATACACGACTCCAGACTGGGGGCACCGTTTCCGAAGGCCAGTTCACACAATTGAAGAGAGCATTGAGTGACTTAGAGCTTGAGTATTCATCGACGGTAGGCTACTTAACCAATGAGACGTTTGTAGCGATGCCGTTGGACTAAGGCAAGAAAACCCTCAAACCAATACTACTGACACAAGGGTGTCAGTAGTATTGGAGTAGTATTCACTCATGGTGGTGGCGTGAACTAAGCGTATGCAGGGTTGTATATGCTATTGTGCCCGCGTCCAGGTCGTGGTTCGGCCTATAAGGGAAAAACCAATATACCCTCGCACGTTTAAGGTATTGGTATTGCTCAGGGTCATGATGCAGGAATAGGTCTTTCCTTTTTTAGGATCGTAGATTTTACCTTCTTCCCATTCATTACCCCCGGCAAATTCAAATCCGCTGAGCATTTCCAGATTAAGCAGGGGACGGTTTTTGAGCGAGGAATTGGGGTTATCACGATCGATTTTGGGTTTTCCGGCCATACCTCTGTCATCGTCTGCCGGGTAGACAGGTTCTTTTAACCATGTGATCTTCCCGCAATACTTATTGCCACAACGGTAGATGTTGACTTTAGACGTGCCCTCTGCGGTGAGCCAGTCTCCCAAAATGGCATCACCATTGGCATAACTGGTAGTGGATAGGAGCACTAAAATGAGTGAAAGTAGAAGTTTATTCATGACAGCATCCATGTTTTACACTGATTGATACCAAGAAGGACTTGTTATGGCCCAGATTAAGGCAAGTGAGATCATTTCACAACTAAAAGGGATGGGTGACCCGGAAAGGGCACGAATTAATCAATATTATTTTAAGACTGGCAAAGGGGAGTATGCGGAAGGAGATCGATTTCTGGGTATTCGTGCTCCAGAAATGAGGCAAGTTGCCAAGGCCTGTTTTTCCATCAATGAGGAGCAATTAAGGAAACTGATCCAACACCCCTTACACGAAATACGATTTGTGGCTACCCAGGTCCTGGTGCTTCAATATAAAAAAGGGGACGAGCCGCAAAGGAAGAGGGTCTACGATTTCTATCTGGAAAATCTGGACTATGTAAACAATTGGGATTTGGTGGATTGCAGTACCCCCCATGTTATCGGTCTGCATATGCTGACACATAACCGTAGGCCGCTCTATAAATGGGTAAAGTCCAAGAATCTGTGGTACCGACGCATCGCCATCATGGCCACACAGGCATTTATTCGCGAGCAGGAGTTTAGTGATACGTTTGACTTGGCGGAAATCCTTTTGGAAGACGAGCAGGACCTCATTCACAAAGCAGTGGGCTGGATGCTGAGGGAAGTGGGAAAGCGGGATCGCAAAGCCATGGAAAGCTTTCTAAAGACACGTTACCAGACCATGCCAAGGACGATGTTGCGATATGCCATAGAGAAATTGCCTGAAACAAGAAGGCAGGCGTATTTGAAGGGAAGGGTATAAAAAAACGCCGACGGTTAGGTCGGCGTTTTATGGTTTGCGTTATGTAAGGGCTAGTACTAGCCGTCGGAGATTCTTTCCATTCTAAATGAACCAGAAATGATGACTGAACCAGTGCCACAGCCTCCTGCCACACAGACCCTTACTCTATATGTACCCTCTACCGCTTCACCTACTGAGCCATATTGAGTAATGGTAACAGATGGGTCGAATTGAGAACTATCGACAAAGTACTCTGTGGAAGTGCCACCTGTATCCGTGTTGGTATACATTATCAAATTGGGAATATGTGCACCTGTTCCCTGTCCGACAAAATTCATAACCAATTGGTGCTCATAGTCACTGTTTTCGTATTGATTCCAACGTGCAGCGATAGCGGAATTTCCTGCTGACAAATATTG
>JAOUPJ010000342.1 GCA_029879945.1 Gammaproteobacteria bacterium | reverse complement strand
TTTGGTCGCCTCCAGCAACGCCTCTATCTTATCGTTTTCGACACGCGTCATTAAAGGGGTATAGGCATTAATTTTCCCACCCAATATTGGCGAAGTCAGATCGTTCCAGGTCAGCGGCTCGCTGGCGAGAAAACGTTCTGCTTTGGCAGCCAGTTCCGGTAACACGGGCTTCAAATAGATCAACAAGATCCGAAACAGATTGATCCCCATGGTACAGATAATATGCAGCTCCTCGGCGCGGGACTCATCTTTGGCCACCACCCAGGGCTGGCGCTCATCGATATATTGATTGGCCAAATCGGCAAGGGCCATCACTTCCCGCATCGCCCGACTGTATTCTCTGTTTTCATAACATTCTGCGATTTCGGTATTCTTAAGGAGGAAGTTCTCAAACAATTTTGATTCTTCCAGCTTACTGGAAAGCATGCCGTCGAAACGTTTATGGATAAATCCCGCGCAGCGGCTGGCGATATTGACGAACTTACCCACAACATCGGAATTTACCCGGTGCTGGAAATCTTCAAAATTGAGGTCCATATCCTCAATGGTGTTATTGAGCCTGGCAGCGAAATAGTAACGTAGATACTCTGGGTTCAAATGCTCCAAATAGGTATGGGCCTGAATGAAGGTGCCTCGTGATTTTGACATTTTCTGCCCATTCACATTCACAAATCCATGCACGAAGACACCGCTGGGCGTGCGAAAGTTTGCGCCTTTGAGCATGGCTGGCCAAAACAGGGTATGGAAACGTAAAATGTCTTTACCTATGAAGTGATACAGCTCTGTTTTACTGCCTTCCTTCCAGAATTCATCAAAATCCTTTTCTTCCTCATCGCAAAAATTCTTAAAACTGGCCATATAACCGATGGGTGCGTCCATCCACACATAAAAATACTTGCCTAAATTCCCTGGTATCTCGAAACCAAAATAGGGCGAATCCCTTGAAATATCCCAATCGTGCAATCCCGCCTCGAACCATTCCCTGACCTTATGAATCACTTCTGAAACCAGCGGCGCTTTACCCTCTGAATTCAGCTTCCCTTCCATCCAGTCATCAAGCATTTTCGAAAAATTGTCGACTTTGAAAAATAAATGACTGGATGCCTTTTGAATCGGGGTAGCACCGGTCAGGACCGAGCGGGCATTCTTGAGCTGATGCGAATCATAGGTAGCACCACAGACCTCGCAATTATCACCGTACTGATCGGCGGCGCCACAACGGGGGCACTCACCCTTAACGAATCGATCCGGCAGGAACATATTTTTTTCCGGATCATAGGCATGCTTGATGGTACGCGTAACAATGTGCCCGCCCACGCGCAGACGCGTGTAGATCAAGGAGGCCAGTTCCTTGTTTTCCTCTGAGTGAGTGCTGTGATAATTATCAAAACCAATGAGAAAGCCCTTAAAATCGGCACGGTGCTCTTCTCCAATACGCTCAATCAACTGCTCCGGGGTGATACCTTCGGATTCGGCGCGCAACATGATGGGCGTTCCATGGGCATCGTCGGCGCAGACGTAGTAGCATTCGTGTCCACGCATCTTTTGAAAACGCACCCAGATATCGGCCTGTATGGTCTCCACCATGTGGCCCAGATGGATAGAGCCATTGGCATAGGGTAATGCGCTAGTGACCAGAATTTTACGTTTGGCTTGCGTCATGGTGCGTCCTTACTTCGCGTGTCTACACTGTTTCGGCGAGGGTTTGTAGAGCTGAATCTGTCTCAGCGTCGCCCCACTTTACCCGGATGACAAATGCCGACTGAGGGAAAATAACCACTACCATATTGCGTAAATAGTTATAAAACAATCTAGTATAACAAAAAGATTTGCCCACCACGTGAGACACTAATTGATGTAGAATAGCCAGTCGCAATAATCGAGCGAAAATCACACAATTATTTGGGCGACAGTAAGGATTAATCGAATCATGAGCGAAATTTCCCAAGTAATGGTCGAGACAGCCCTCAAAAACTACATCGACCCTTACCTCGAAAAAGACCTGGTTTCTACCAAGGCAATCAAATCTATTGCTATAGAGGGCGGACACATTACTGTCTCCATCCAATTGGGATATCCCTGCGCTGGAATGCGCGAGGAGATGGCAGCCAATATTAAAAAGACCTTGAGTTCCCTCAAGGGTGCTGGAGAAATAAAGATCGATTTAAGCTCAAAAGTGGCCGTTCATTCCGTGCAACAGGGCATCAAGCCCATAAAAGGCATCAAAAACATCATCGCGGTGGCCTCGGGTAAAGGTGGCGTAGGCAAGTCCACCACATCAGTAAACCTGGCCCTGGCGCTCGCTGCCGAAGGGGCAACCGTGGGCATTCTGGACGCCGATATCTATGGCCCCAGCCAACCCCGCATGCTGGGAATTTCGGATAAACCCGAATCCAAAGACGGCAAAACCATGGAGCCCCTGGAGGCCCACGGCATTCAGGCCATGTCCATCGGATTCCTCATAGACGAAGAAACGCCCATGATCTGGCGCGGCCCGATGGTAACCCAGGCCCTGGAACAAATGCTTCAGGAAACCAATTGGCGTGAGCTGGATTATTTGGTCATAGACCTGCCCCCAGGCACCGGTGATATCCAGTTAACCCTTTCACAGCGTATCCCCGTAAGCGGCGCAGTAATTGTCACTACCCCGCAGGACATCGCCCTGCTGGACGCACGTAAAGCATTAAAAATGTTCGAGAAAGTAAATGTTCCTGTGTTTGGCATTATCGAAAATATGAGCATTCATATCTGCTCCAAGTGCGGTCACGAGGAGCACATCTTCGGTTCTGGCGGCGGCGAACGGATGGCCCAGGACTACGACGTGGAGCTATTGGGTGCCTTGCCACTGGATCTGAGCATTCGGGAACAGGCCGACAGCGGCACACCCACGGTCGTGGCCCAGGCAGACAGCCGGATCAGCCAGATCTATCGCGAAATCGCGCGCCGCCTAGCGGCCAAGCTTTCGCAGCGCGGCGTCGATTACAGCAAGAAATTTCCTAGCATTGTCATAGAAAATAGTTAGAGGGAGAGGACCGGTGAGTATCAAGTCCGACAAATGGATACGTAAAATGGCTGCCGAATACGGCATGATCGAACCCTACGAGCCAGGACAAGTGAAACGCCAGGGTGACAACCGCATGGTCTCCTACGGTACCTCCAGCTACGGCTACGACGTGCGCTGCGCCGACGAGTTTAAGATCTTCACCAATATCAACTCGGCCATTGTAGACCCCAAGAATTTTTCCGATGCCAGCTTTGTGGATTTCAAAGGGGACGTATGCATCATCCCACCCAATTCCTTTGCCCTGGCTCGAACTGTGGAATATTTCCGCATCCCTCGCAATGTACTCACGATATGCCTGGGTAAGTCCACCTACGCCCGTTGCGGTATCATCGTCAACGTCACCCCCCTGGAACCCGAATGGGAAGGGCATGTCACCCTGGAGTTTTCCAATACCACTCCCTTACCGGCCAAGATCTATGCCCACGAGGGGGTCGCTCAGATGCTATTCCTCGAATCAGACGAGGAATGCGAA
>JAOUPJ010000001.1 GCA_029879945.1 Gammaproteobacteria bacterium | reverse complement strand
ACCATGAAGTTGGGTAGATTTTTTTTGCAGTGTGTAGTCAGCTCGTTTTCATCAAAAGAGCTGTCCTCCAGGGGTACCACAATCAATACGATGGCCTGTCCCAATTCCGGGTGAGGAATACCCAGGGCGATTACCTCGGAGACCAGTCCTGTTTTATAGATCTCTTCCTCAATTTCCGTGGGACTGACGCGGTAGCCTGAGGTCTTGATCATCTCATCGGTTCGGCCTACAAAATAGAGAAAACCGTCTTCATCTTTTTTAACGGTATCTCCGGACCACACCGCCATTTCAGTGAGCTGAATACCCGATTCGCTGTTGGGTGCGGGCTTGAATCGAATCGCCGTCTTCTCCGGATCGTTCCAGTATCCCATGGACACAAGTGAGCCACGATGTACCAGTTCACCCGGTTCGCCGGGCGCGCACTCTGTGCCGTCTGCGCGTACCACCATCACTTCTGCATTGGGTATGGCTTTCCCCATGGAGCCAGGTCGTTTATCGATTTCCTCAGGTGGCAAATAGGTGGAACGAAAGGCTTCGGTGAGGCCATACATGAGATAGGGACGTGTCTTGGGCAGCTGTTTGCGTAATTCAGCCAGTGTTGCCTGAGGCATGGCACCACCGGAATTGGTGATATAACGCAGATGCTCACTGGTCTCCTCGGGCCAGTCCAACTCACTCAATTTAATCCACAGAGGAGGAACGGCTGCCAGACCTGTAATCTGATCTTTTTGAACTACTTTTACCACATCTCTGGGTAGGAGGTAGTCCAATAGTGTTACTGAAGCCCCCACAGAAAAGGCAGTGGATAGCTGCGAGAAGCCGTAGTCAAAACTAAAGGGCAGCACGGCAAGCAAGCGGTCATTTGCGGTATTTTCCAGGTATCGCGCCACACTATGGGCTCCTGCCACCATATTCAAATGGGATAGCACTACGCCCTTGGGTTTACCTGTGGAACCGGAGGTATAGAAAATACCAGCCATGTCCCGGTCTATTCTGTTTATAGGAGTAGTCGAGGTGCTAGCATCACGGAACTCGTCCCAGCATACAATTCGATAATGGGGTTTGTCTTCCAGTTCAGGGATTGTACTTTCCAGCAAAACAACGGTGTTTAGATCGTGGCAGTGTGCAAGTGCCGAGCTTAAAAGCTTCAATCGATCGGCTGAAGTGATCAATACCCGAATATTACAGTCCTGGAGTATGTGCTGGACTTGGGGTGATTTGAGTACCGGATTTATTGGTACAAATACGCCTCCGGCGCAGGTAGCAGCAAAAAAGGCGGTGACAGTGGAAAACGATTTGGGCAGGTAAATGCCCACGCGTTCATTGCGCTCCAGTCCCAGGTGTATCAAACCCGCAGCAGCAGAGTGAATATCTTGCGCCAGAGTTTCATAGCTCACGGTTTCTTTCTTGTGACGCAAGGCGGTCGCAGCGGGAGTTCGCTCGGCAGTATCGATGAGTAGATTATGTAGAAGCGCAGTCATAGAAAACTTATGTCTTATATCTGTATCAATTTGTTGTCATTGAGTAGAGACGCATACTTTCGTGTCTGTTTTAGTGCATCGCACCGAAGCAGGATTTTTCTATCCTGAATTGTCCCCGGAGATTAATGCTGGTCGCGCAAAAATTGACCTGCTCTTAGAATGAGCCTAAATTGTTTCTCTACTTCGGGCCCTATTATATCTGCATTTTTCGGCTTCCAGAGAAAAAATCTTCCCTATAAAGAATTCAGGGAGTGTCTTCTGCGGATCAAGGGGTGTAACCAGGGGAGTAGCCAGGCCAGTGTGGCGAGCAATACGTTTGTAATATCCGGTTTTGCACCCACGATGTATTGTTGTCCCACTTCCAGGGTCAGGGTGAATGCGGCTATACCGAATAATCCCAGCATCATCACGAGCAGACTGTTTCTGGCCTGCAAGTAGATAAACGCGTAGGCAAGCAATAAAAATTCCCAACTCGTGGTGGCTATTTCCGTAAATTGCCTGACGCTGGCGATATAGCTGTAAAAAGGAATCCAGTTCATTTCCCGAAAATAGCCGGCCTGGCTGCTCAGAGTGCCGAGCTGGCCTAGTGAATAGGCGACAATAATGCAAAAATAGATGGCAAAGACGATGGCTTGTTTGGAGAAGTTTTTTGTAATGTGCACCAACGAAATGGCAATGGGAACGGCCAAGATAGACTCGGGCAGTAATAAGCGATTAACAACGGTAAGTTTGTACAGATAGATTAGGACACAGAACCAGAAAAAACTGCGAATTGCCCGAGAACTATCTTTGAAAACGGTGGTGGCCAGATACAGGAGCGCTGAGAGTTGTAAAACAGCAATAAAGAAAAGTTTAGGTTTTAGAAGCTCAGGTTGCTCTAGCACCAATGATAGTGGAATCAGTTGCTTTTTGATGTGTGCCGCTTCCAGTGAAGGGATAATTGGACTCAGTTCCGAGATTGCCCAAAGACCAAGTATCACCAGCCCCATATTGGCAAGATGTCCGGGTTTTATCCAACGGTGTCGAAGAAACTGAAATCGCTGCCCCAGATTTGTATGTTCACTAAAGGTGTGCGCGATAGCGATGCCTACCGCAGCTCCCAGTATGTTCATTACTAGGTCTACAAAAGAGGGGACCCTGGAGGGAATAAAAAGCTGAAGTGACTCCAGCGTGAAGCTTAGAGCGAGACTCGTAAGCAGAACGATGATCCCGGCTACCTTCCAGTGATAGTGGGAACGGAGCCAGATGTAGGCCAGTAATCCCAAAGGGATATAGACCAGAAAGTTGGTCGTTAGATCGGTGCGGGTAATATATCGGTTTCGAACTTCATAGGCATCCAGCCAGTTTTCATAGACGGGGATTTGCCATCCGCTAAGCGGAAACAGGCTGGCATAGGCCAAAAGCAGCATATATGCAACTGTGAGCAAGGGCAGCAGGAAATGGCGCTGTGATCTGGCCTGATACATTGCAGAAGTCTCAGGGAATCTCTAAGGGTTTCGAGTTTGAACTTATTATACCCGGGCTTGTGTAGATAAATTCCATATTTTCACTAACTTAAAAAGGAAATCCAGCAAAACACGCAATTTTGGGGCCTCGTTGTAAGGGCTTACATGAAGTAGATGTCGATGAATCTTACATGTGCTTCATGATCATTTTGTGAGCAAATCTCTTCGAAGAATACTTTAACTTATTGAATAAAAAAATAAATTATATTTTTGTTCTGTGCCGCGGCTAATTTCGATTGTCGTTATTGCTTACACAATTCTGATTTTGTCTTTTTTATCGATTATTTTATCAATAAAAACATACAGTTACTTATTGGCTTTCAGTTTGCTTAGTCAATGAGACAAGTAGGTCCGAAAATTATAAAATACGGCAGGTCACTACTGATTTAATCGATTCACAAATTAATAATTTCTAATCCAGGATGGAAAATGAAGGAAAAGGATAGCCAGGAAAATTTGGATGTTTCCCGTTTAGACTCAGCAAACCGCCAGGTGGACCAGTCCAGGCGCCGACTCACAAAATCTGCACTGGTGCTTGCTCCTGTGGTATTGACCCTCGCAAACAAGCCAGCATGGGCAGGGAAGTGCACGCTTTCTGGCCAGCTTTCCGGGAATCTATCTCATCATGGCGACGAGCCCTGCGGTGGCGAGGGGTGTTCCACCAGTTTTTGGCAATTGAATACTGACCAATGGCATGCGCAAATACCGCCGGAAGCACTGTTTGATACAGTCTTTCAGGTGGAAGCCTTTCCCGGGCTTAGCTTACTGCAAACCCTGGGTTTGAGTAATGATCCCAATGTGCGGGGAGAGCCACCTGCCGGTTGTGCTTTAGTGAGTTCAACTGAAGCCCACGCGTATCAGCACACGCTTCGATACCTGGCGGTGCAATCAGTGGCTGCGCTACAAAATGCGGCCACACCCGTGAACTTTGATCTCACAGTTGAACAAGTTATTTCAAACTTCCGCAATGCCTATCACAGTTGTGATCCGGAAGTGATGAAGGCGGCTGCGACTACCCTGGATCAATTGAATAGTCAGCTTTGTCCCTTGGGCGGGGCCGCCTAGTTTGGGGATAGTGACACTTTTGGTGTAGTAGTGCTCGGCACCAGCCGGACTGTCATTGCCAGGTTTTTGTTCTAGTCACTCAAGCTCTTTTGTGTACTGCCCAGGTGTAAATACCGCGCCAGGTAGTGCAGCGCAAACCAGCCCAGTACTGCGATAAACACATCCGTCACGTCCGGAAAACGCCCCGGCGTGTACTGTTGTGCCCATTCCACCCCAAAGGCCAGAAACACCACTGAAAAAAGCTCCTTCCAGGGTAGTACCGAACTTGGTGATTTGTTAAGGGCCAGGATGTTGGCCAGTGCAATCACTGTGAAGGGCCAGGCGGTCTCCAGTATATCGATGAAACCGGAAAGACTACTCATCTGTCCACTAAAGGGTATCCAGTTAATGGAATTGAATGTGGCGGCGCTCCCGGGTTTGAGTTGGTCTGCAAGAATATAGATTATCGTTAAGAGTACCAATGCATGGGGACGAATCTCAGGGGAAAGGAAACGTTTCAGCAGAGGGTAGGTCAGGGCACAAAGCAGCGCAAGCAACATTTCCAGTGATACGACGCGGCTTACGACAATGATTTTCAATAGCACGGTAAGCAGCAAGAGTGCGAGAAAAATCTGCGTATGTTTTCCTTTGGCGTTGAGGAGATATTCCAGCAGTAACGCAATGATTATGAAAGCGCAGAGGTATTCCACGAGCTTCATCCACTGGAAGGTGTCAAGACTATTAAGCGTCAGCCATACCGGTTTCACACTACTCCAAAGAAGTCCTACATCAATGGATGGGGCAAAGGGTGCGGTTTGGGATGCGATCCATACTCCAATGCAGCTTGCCGCCAGTTTGGCGTGCAGATCTTTGTTGGTAATGGAAAGGATTCTGTTAAACAGGACAATTTGGCCAGAACCTGCGTGTTTCATCAGGCTGAAGATTGCCCCACCCAGGCCAGCGCCCACTGTATTCAAAAGCAAATCCAAAAGTGAAGGGACTCGCCCCGGTAATTGGGTCTGCAATAATTCCAGCGACAGGCTCAGCACACATCCGGCACATGTGGCGAGTAGCGTGTAGATGACAAAAGGCCTGTCTTTTACGAGCAGACTGGCGATAAGAAATCCCAGAGGGATGTACACAATTAGATTAGTTATGAGGTCGGGCTTTGTTATCTGAACAGTGTTCAGATTTGTGAACAAAACTTTGAAGTTTTCCGGCTGCCAGGCAAAGTTGAGTATGGGAAAGAGTGTTCCATAGACGAGAAAAAGACCATACAGGCCGCAGGCAAAAACAATGTATGCAGTTTTATTTGAAGTCATTTTGTCGGTGAGCCAACTATTTAAATTGTGTTTTGTGACACCCGGTCTCAGTGTGGGACACGCTGAGCAGGTTTTGCCAAGCCTGGTTTCGTTAGTGTGATTTCGGCACTGGAGAGTCACCTTTGTAGTGCTAGTGTAAGGACGCAGTCATTTGGGCACAAGCCTGCTTTTGTGTTTGATAGTGGGATTAACTCATTATGGAATCCCGTCACCGTGGTTGCGACAGTTCATGGTCCTCCCGCTTAACCGTAACCAGTTGATAGATAATATAAATAAGATGAAACCCAATCGCTGTTTGGCGCCGCCCCTCGCGGAAGGGGGAGAGTCGGGGATTCGATTAATTCGAACAAAAATTACCCGTTAACCTTTATCTTGGTATGTTTTATAGGGTATAATGGAACAGAATATTACAACAATAATAAGAATCTGATTATATATACGCCACGAAAGGATTTGATCGCGTTTTAGACCATATCCGGCATGGATGCTATTCGTTGGGAACCAGGGAAGATCCCGCATTAGACGTCCATTGCTTTAGTAGGTTATAAAATGACTGATGATAATAAGTTTTCTGAGTCTAAGAGAGAAAATGAAGTAACAAAAGAACAGGCCACTGAGAAAGTAGACCTGTCGAAAAGAAGATTTGCCAAGTCCAGCCTGCTTGCAGCACCGGTTGTGATGACGCTTGCCAACAAGCCAGCCTGGGCGAATAAATGTACACTTTCTGGACAACTCTCTGGAAATCTCTCACACCAGGATGAGGATGAAAAATGTGGTGGCGAAGGGTGTTCTCCCGGCTACTGGAAGACTCACCTGGACAGCTGGCATTCAATGCTTCCTCCTGAGGCTCTATTTGACACCGTTTTCCAAACATCCGCCTTTCCTGGCAGAACTTTACTCGAAATCGTGAGCGTTGAAGACGACGATGGCATTCGCGGAGAGCCACCCGCAGGCTGCAGTTTCGACTACGATAACGATGGTGATCATCATAACGGTGGCCATCATAAGGGGTCGAACTACCACAGCATGTTGAGACAGCTGGGTTTTCACTCTGTAGCAGCGCTGCAAAATGCGGCGACTACTGTCAGCTTTGACCTCACGGTTGAAGAAGTGATTGCCAGTTTCCAGAACGCCTGGGAAAGCTGTAATCTTGAGTTGATGGAAGAGGCCAAAAACTCCCTGGATTTTCTCAACAATCAATACTGTCCTCTGAATTAAATCTAAATGGAGGGGTGTATGTCCCTCCATTTCTTCCCCCACTCGCCGATAAAATCCCATATACCTTTATCCATGTTCTTGTTTTCATGAGATAATCATTCTCACTCAAAACCCATCCTGGAGTGTGTTGTGGAGACTTGGCGTGTCCCGGAACAAGTCAAACTGAGCTGGCGCTGCTGGGGAGACAGTTGTGTCTGCTATCACCACGGTACGGGAGACACGCACCTTTTCAAACAGCCCTACATCAGTATTCTGGAACAGCTACAGAACCAGGCCATGAGTGTGGAGGATATCTGCGCCTTCCTGCAGCAGCAGGGGATGGAATCGATCGACGAGGAAGTGCGGGAATTGATCGAAATCTTTCTCAAGGAACTCCTCAGGCTGAGCATTATTGAAAAGGTAGAGGGCTGATGAATTCAAGGCTCTCCACCGAACTGCAGAACGAGGGACTGAAAATACGTATAGGTCCCTTTTCCGTTTCCGTACAATCTCAGCTCAAAACCGTGTTGCTCGGAATGGAGCAGCTCTATCGAGATTACCCATCACTCGATGCGCAAGATTTCATCGACTTCCACGTCGCCATCAAGGCCCCCGGTGGCCTGCGTCGTTGGTATCATCCCCAGGCGCTGTTTTATTTCGATGGACGCCAACCCTTTAAACCCTTGCCCTATTCGCAGGCCTTTGCCTTTTTTGAATGGGGACTGAACTGGTGTTTTGCCCAACACAGTAACCAATATCTGATTTTCCATGCCGCCGTCATTGCCCGTGACAATAAGGCGGTGATTCTGCCGGCGCCTCCGGGCTCAGGAAAGAGTACGCTCTGCGCCGGGCTGATCCATCGAGGATGGCGATTGCTATCGGATGAGTTGTGCATGATCAATCCGCAGACCGGGCTCATTCATCCAGTACCGCGCCCGGTGAGTTTGAAGAATCAGTCCATCGACATCATTCGCAACTATGATGCGGCCGCAGAAATTGGCCCCATTGCCCATGACACGGCCAAGGGCACCGTCGCCCACCTTAAAGTACCCCATGAGATGATCACGCTGCAGGAGCAGACCGCCATGCCCACATGGGTGGTTCTGCCCAAGTATGTGCCTGAGGCGGCGGCCACGCTCATCGATATGGACAAAGGGGATATGTTCATGGAGGTGGCCTTAAATGCTTTTAATTACAGCGTATTAGGGGCTACTGCCTATGATATGACAGCAGACCTGATGGACCGATGTCACTGCTACCGTTTCAGCTATAGTCGCCTGGATGACGCGGTAAAGGTGTTTGATCAACTCTTTGAGGGGAAGGTTTGATGCAAACGCCGTTGCTGGTCGATTGTCTGCTGCACCCGAAGGAGAGGGTTCCCTCACTGTCGCTGAATCAATGGGACTTGCTCATACGCCAGGCTAGGCAGGCTCGACTCATGGCCAGATTGTCTCTGGTGTGTAGGGAAAATGGCGTTTGGGACGCGGTCCCTGAACAGTCCAAGGCCCATCTACTTTCTGCCGATACCGTCGCTGCCAAGCAAAGACAAACGGTGGACTGGGAGGTTCACGCCTTGAGCAAGGCCTTGTCGCGCATTGATGTCCCCTTGGTTTTATTGAAAGGGAGCGCCTACCATATTGCAGGGCTGGATGCCGGTCGGCAGCGTGTCTTCAATGATGTGGATATTCTGGTTCCCAGGGAATTGATCAGTAAAGTGGAACTGACCCTGCGCAACTACGGCTGGATAACGGGAATCATGGATTCCTACGATCAACGTTACTATCGCAAGTGGATGCATGAGTTACCGCCATTGCGACACATCACGCGCAAAAGCAGCCTGGATGTGCACCACAGCATACTGCCCGATACGGCGCGCTTTCATCCTGACCCGAAGCGCCTCCTGGCCGATGCGGTTTGCCTGGATGCGCAGCGTAATATCTATGCACTTTCCCCATTGGATAGGATCATCCACAGTGCCACGCATCTGTTCCACGAGGGCGAGTTTGAAAATGCGCTACGGGATTTGTTCGATTTAAAATATTTGTTGGACGAGTTCAGTGGGCGCGACGCGCAATTTTGGCAAAAACTCACTGCACGGGCTGCCACATTGGACCTGAGTCTGCCTACTTTTTATGCATTACACTATTGTAGACAGGTTCTGGACTCGCAAATACCACAGGACACCCTGGATGCATTGCGTGGCGCCTCGGGAGTAGGGTTGCGCAAGTCAGCGATGGATTTTTTATATCGACGCGTTCTGCGCCCCGATCATCAAAGTTGTGATGACGGATTCAGCGGGTTTGCCCGTTGGTGTCTATTTGTTCGATCACATTATATGCGGATGCCGCTGCATCTTTTGGTGCCCCACCTGTTCAGAAAGGCCATGCAGCCCGATTCAAAGGGATGATGTGAAAAAATGAGCAGAATTGTCTCTGATTCGTGACATTTCTTTTGCTTTGGGCTTTACATCCCCGGCCACGATATTACAATACAGACTTCAAAAGTTTTTTGATGACGAGTCTGTTTGTAACTCGATCTAGGTTAAAGGAATCTAAAGGGTTGAATATGATAAGAAAAATGTCTTTCATTCTAGGCCTGGCTGCTATCGTTGCAGCTTCAGGGGGGGCATTTGCAGCGGGTGGAGACCCGAAAGAAGGTGCAGTAAAATCAGCGCTTTGCCATGGTTGCCACGGTGAAAATGGTCAATCAATTGCGCCGAATTTTCCTAATCTTGCCGGTCAAAAGCCTGGCTACATCTTCAAGCAAGTGACTGATTTCAAAAACAATCACCGCTACAACGACACCATGTCTCCAATGGCGTTGACTGTTGCCAGCAACCAGGATCTCAAAGATATCGCAGCTTACTTCTCCACTCAGAAGTCTATGACTGCGATGATCCCCGGATCTGACGGTAAGCTTCTCAAACAGGGTGAGACTATTTTTGCTTCCGGCAATCCCAAAACCGGTCTTTATGGCTGTGTGAATTGCCACGGTAAGAATGGCAAGGGCAAGTCTGGTTCTAACCAGGTCTTTCCTGTAATTGGTGGTCAAAATAAAGATTATCTTGTTGCCCAGCTCACCACCTTCCGCTCTGGCGAGCGTAAGAATGACCCAGCTGGCATGATGGGCGATATTGCAAAGCGCCTGTCCGATGCAGAAATCGAAGCAGTATCTGAATACCTCTCAAGTCTCTAAGGATTAGAGTATTTCGGAAGAGAAGGCGGGCCTGATGGTCCGCCTTTTTTTGTTGCCGAAAAAATCTAGCTCAAGGGGTTCAAGGCTGCATTTTTTTCCCACACTTGCATATGGTCGAGCAAACTGTTGAGACCCTGATTCAGATTGAGCAGGTCTCCGTTAGACATGGACTTCAGCGCGTCCATAATGGCACCCTGAGCCGGGCGTGGTGCATCTGAAAGCAGATCGGTGCCTTCACGGGTGAGAAATAATTGAACGACCCGCTGGTCGGGCCCGCTGCGATCACGACGAATCAGTCCTCGTTCCTCGAGCTTATCCAGCATATTGCTGGCGGTGGATTGATGTATGGACAGGGCACGGGACAAGTCTGACACCTTTTGCCCCGGCTGCGCGAATAGCTCCCACAGGGCCCACAGTTGGGCACCTGTGATGCCCGAACTCTTTTCTATCCAGCGTGAATGGGCTTGAGTGGTGCGCACCACTACGCGCAGGTTTTGTAGCACCGCTTTGGCCAGCTCATCCCTTTCGCTTTTTGTGGCGCCCTTTTTAACCAGTGTGGCGCTAGTGTCTTGAATAATCTCTTTCATTTTCGGGGACCGATGTAACGCTCCAGCCCAGTTTTACTGCTTGCTCTTGAGCCAGTCTAGGCAGGTCTGCAGCAATAAATTTTTCATGCATCATTTGAACGCTGAGCATGTGATTGATAACTGCATCCAATTGTACCTGAGTGGCGGCGGATGTGTTCGGGTTTTCGTGCAGGGCGAATAGCGCATTCACCCCATTCTCGCTGAGCAAGCCCGCATCGTTGATAGCGGCCGGAGAGAGATATCGATCAGCCAGACCTTTCATGGCTTGCCATTTTTCAGGATCGGTGTGGGCGGGGGGAGCCATGAAGGCGAATTTTTCCCGTTCGTACAAAACCGTAGGCAGCAGACCCTTCATGGCCTCGCGCAATACGAATTTTTCAACGCGACCCCGTATGCGCATGCTCGGGGGCAGTTGTGTAGCGAACTCGGCCAGGTGGTGATCCAGAAAGGCAGGACGGGCCTCCATGGAATTGGCCATGTCCACACGATCCCCTCCCCAAGTGAGAATCTGTCCTTCCAATTGAGTTTTGATCCACACGTACTGGGCCTTGTCCAGGGGGTGACGTTCGGCAAGCATATCTACATCCAGCGCATCGGCGATGGCCTGGCCGGCTTGGTAGTCTTTCAGGTTTTTAGCACGACCTGCGTCGACGATACCCAGGACATGTTGACTGCTGGCGAGCCAGGGCTGCAGACAACTGGGGGTGAAGCCCAGTGTCTTATCCAGAAATGGATCGGCCCAGGCTTCTTCGGCGAGCATGGCACCCTTGAATAGTTTGTTGCTTTCCGCCAGCATCTGTTCCCAGGCGACGCGCTCACTGGCATTGAGATGGTCCATACCGTAGAGGAACATGTCACGTCTGAAAGAGGGGTAGCCTGAGAACAATTCGTCTGAGCCCTCGCCGGTAACGACCACACGATATCCCGCCCGGTTCACATGTTGACTCATCAATAGTTTGGCCACGCCCAGTGTGTTGTAGATGGAGCGTTCTGTATGCCAGATGGTGCGCGCAAAATTGTCGTATAAATGCCTGGCGTTAAGCATCATGATGTCCTGGTCTGCCCCGGTGGCGGCAGCCATTTCTTTCGCAATAGCGGTCTCGTCATAATCGGCATCGTCAAAACCGATGGTGAATGCCTTCACCGGAGACTGTTGTGAGGCGGAGGATAGCCCCAGTATGGAGCAGGAATCGATACCGCCGGATAAGTAGCAGGCCACGGGTACATCGGCTTCCAGTCGGTGTTGTACGGCCTCCAGCAGTTTTTCGCGCACGCCTTCTATATAGTATTGGTCTTCTTTCTCTTTTCTTTCCGAGTGCAGTGGAAAATCCATGTCCCAATATTTTTGGCTTGTGATTCTAAATTTTCCATGGACGCGTTCAACGATGAGTGCATGCCCGGGTGCGACCTGGTGAATGTTTTCGAAAGGGGTTGTGCCGGGCGCAATGGTTTGCATGAGTTGGTGGTATAGGCCCGTGTCGCTGATTTTTCGCGGCACCTTGGGATGAGCAAACAGAACCTTTATTTCGGAACCAAAAACAAAGCTACCGTTGACCTGGGTCCAGTACAGAGGCTTGATACCAAAGCGGTCCCGTACCAGGATCAGCTTGTCTTTTCTTTTATCATATAAGGCAAAGGCGAATTCACCACGCAAATAAGGAAGCATGTCTTCGAGACCAAGGCGTGGGTACAAATGCAGCACTATTTCCGAATCACTCTTACTGCTAAAACGTTCGCCGCGTGAACTAAGGTCGGCGCGGAGTCGTTTGTAGTCATAGAACTCACCATTGTGGGTGAGCAGGAGCTGCTGGTCCTGAGAGACGAAAGGTTGGCGGCCCCGATTCTCGTCCAGATCAATAATGGACAGACGCGCATGGGCGAAACCGATTCCGCGATCGTCTAGGGTACGGTAGCCAAATCCATCGGGACCACGGTGGTATTGGATAGCCGCCATGTTGACCAGAAGTTGGGGATCAACGGAAAACTGTGGATCGACGTTCAAAACGCCCGCTATACCGCACATAAAAAACCTCTTTGTAGTATTGAGTGCGTCCTCCTTGCACCGGGAACGCATTAAAACTTCCACCGACTCGATCAGTGGATGGGTGACTGTTTTTCGTTTGAGGACGAATCTTGCGACACAGTCATTACCAATTGTGCTGCACGAGACACGTCAAGAGAGCCATGCGAATAAAGACTGCACCTCTTGCTTGAGCGAAGTACCAATTATGTGGCGTGTCGTCCAGGTCGGTAGAGAGCTCACGTCCTCGTGCCAGAGGGTGCATGATGATGGCACCCTTTTTTAAAGGCGAACTTTTTGATAGCGCGAACTCCTGACCAAATTCTTTATAGTCATCGCCGATCCAGGCAATGGAGTTGATGTATACGATATCGAGTTTGGGCAGCTCTTTTTTAAGATCGTTACTGACACGCAGTATTAGCCCCATTTCTTCCAGATTTTCTTTTTGACTTTCTGAGAAGACCTCTTCCTCGTTACAAATAATGACGACTTCCTTGAAACTTTGCGGAAACAAGGCCAGTAGATAAAGCAGACTACGTACAGTGCGCATGGTTGAAGGCAGGCCGACAATGCCAATGCGTACCTTTTTGTTCTCTGCGATGTCTTTATCCATCAGCTCAAGACGCCATTTGAAAATGGCATACATATCGGCCAGCGCCTGGGTGGGATGCTCGTCGGTGCCATTACCGGCATTCACAATGGGAATACGCAGGCCTTCCATCATTCTGTAGATGGCTTGATGATTCGTTTCACGTAACACAACCAGATCGCCATAATTATTCAACATCTCACCCACATCGGAAAATGATTCGCCCTTGGCAATCCCGGTGGTTGCGGGATCGGTAATCGACATGATGTCGCCGCCCAAGCGATGCCAGGCACTTTCGAAAGAGAGCCGCGTGCGCGTGCTGGGTTCGTAAAAGGCACTGATTAGAATTTTTCCCACCAGTGGACGACGGGCCTGTTGCGGTACGGCCTCGTGTTTGGCCGCGAGGCGAATCAATTGTTTGACATGCTCAGAGGTGAACTGACGCGACGAAACGATGGAATGATTGGCCAAATCAAGCAGGGCCGCTGGGTCTTCGGGGACATGCTTGAGTAGACGGAGTGGCTTCTCAATTCCGGCGGTCTCGTCCTTTTCCGGGAGCGCCTCTTCGAGTATCGGGTTGAGTGGGCTTACCATAGCGTACCTTGTTTCAAGTCTCGAATAAAAAATGTGAATAATAAAACGGGCGTAACGATACTGAGTATCAGCGCCAGGGTGACCAGGATGGCCAAGAACGTTGCGGAAGCGATCATAGTGGGTCCTCGTTTCGCAGTGTTTGCCAGTCAAAAGACTGGGGCCAGATCAATGTGCTAATAACAACAATCAGCATGGACACGGCTGCCCCTACCAGTGCGGCGACATAAAAGCCGATGGCAAAATAGGTATAGAGGCCGACGCAAGTGCCCAGCAGCATGGCCAATGCCGCGCCTTTACGATTCGCGCGTTGCCAATACAAACCTGCAACAATGGGCCAAATGGTGGAGGCCACAAAGGCACCCGTGAAGTAGAGAAGTTCTGCCAGCGTGGTTAGACGCGGCAAACACAATAGCCAGGTCACCACACCCAGCAGGCTGATTATCACCATGGCCGCTTTGCGCAATTCTTTTTCATCGGCATGGGGGCGTAGGTGTTGGCGGTAAATATCCTGCGTGATGAGATCGCCCGTGGCGGCCAGCAGCGAGTCCAGGCTGGAGGCCAGGGCGGAAAAGACGACGATAAAAATCAAAACGGCCCCTGTAAAACCAAGCAGCTTGGCTGCGACCAGCGGACCCACCATATCAGCCGCAGGCACATTCAGGCCCAAGGCGGGCGCGGCAAGGGCGATAAATCCCGCCACAATGGGAATGGGTAACCACATCACCCCGGCGATGGTGTAGGCCTTGAATCCAACGCCGCTGCGAAAGGCGAAGGCTCGACTCCACCACACATTGGAGTGAAAAATTTCACCCACGCCGAACAGTAAATTGTTAAACAGAAACATGATCGCTGCGGGCATGAGCAGATTGAGTAGTTCAGGCCGTTCTTTTTGTACTCCCGCATGGATGGCCTCAAAGCCCACTTTGTCGATGGCCAGGTAGGCGAGAATGATGACACCGCACACGATAATAATGGTTTGGACAAAATCGGTGCCGATTACCGCGCGCAAACCACCGAGCAGGGTATACAACACACAGATGAACAGAATCACACTCATGCCATAGGTGTAGGGAATGCCGGTAAGGGCATTTATTAAAACGCCACCCGCCATGCCCAGACTGATTAGCCAGCCAAAGGCATAAAACAGGGAGATCATCAGAAAGATGCGCCAGGTGGTCTTGCCAAAACGCAAACGAATAAAGTCGCCGCTGGTGTAGCCATGCGGCATGAGTTCACGAATCCGTTTGGCCAGGGGCGCAAACATAAACAAGCCTATGGCACCCAGTGAATAGCCCACCATGCCCCAGATCCCCAGTTGTAAGGCCAATTGCGGGGCGGCCATGGTGGTGTTACTGGTGACCCAGGTTGCCATCGCCGTGGCGACGGCCAGTGAGAGGCCCACGTTTCGTCCCGCCAGCATGAATTCGTCGAGCTGCTTGGCACGTCTACCCCATAACCAACCCAGAAAAATCCACAGCGCGGAGAACAGCGCCAGTATCAGCCAACCGGTAACGGGGTCGAGTATGGCGGTGTTCTCTGCCTTCAATCTTCTACCACTCGATTGATTTCCTGCAGGGCTTCTACAGTAGTCATGACACGGGCGTAACGGTCTTTGAGTGTGGTGACAGTGGCGTTTTGTAGCTCAGGCGTCACGGTGGCAATGGCATCTTCAATCACCGTGACATAGAACCCGCGGTCGCAGGCATCCCGCACGGCGGTAGATACACATTCATTGGAATAGACCCCCACAATAAAAAGCCCGGTGATGCCCATGTTGCGCAGGATGTATTCGATATTGGTGGAGTTGAACACGCCGCTGGCGGTTTTGTTAATGACGATCTCGTCACCTATCGGTGCCACCGATTCTATAAACTCGGCCTCTTTTGAACCGGGGGCGGCATGCAGACCGAGACGTTTATGGCCCGGCCCACGATCGCGTCCGTCTTTTGTCAGGGACTGGATACGTGTATGAATCACTTCCAGACTGTGTTCACGAAAACAGTCTTGCAGTCTTCTCACATTGGGAAACACCGACTCATCAAGTCGATTAAAATAGTATTCCTGTGCTTCGGTGGGCACAGGGCTATTTTCCAGATCGGCAAACACGCCACAACCGCGTGCCGCATCCAGATATTGAAGATCGATCACCAGCAGTGCCGTTTTGTGTTTCTCTAGCGACTCCGTGACTTGTGGAATTTCTGCGATGGATTCACGATAGGCCTCTTCGAGGGGGTCGATATGGAGGAATTCGTCTTCTTGCTCAGTCATATTATTGCGCCAGTTTTAAGAGAGTGTTTAATAAGACATTGGCACCGTGTTCAATGTCCTCCCATGCCGTCCATTCAGCCGGTGAATGGCTGCGACCGTCTTTGCTGGGAACGAAGATCATCCCCGCTGCTGTGATCTTTGCCATGATCTGAGTATCATGCGCGGCCCCACTGGGCAGGCTAATGCAGTCTATGCCGAGTTCCTGTGCCGACTTTTTAACGTGTTCCTGTATGGCGCTATCGCATTTTACGGGCGTGATTTGGCTGAGCACCTCAAATTCGAACATCAGATTTCGTCGCCGAGCAATGGCAGAAATGCTACGGCGAAAGGCATCGGCGAGGGTCTCCAGGACTTGTTCATCTAAATCGCGCACTTCCAGGGTGAATTCGGCCAGACCGGGAATCACATTGGCGGCACCTGGTGCTAGTTCAACATGACCGATAGTCGCGACACTACGAGGGCTGCCATTCTCCTCCAGCAAACGTTCGATTTGGGTAGCCACCTCAACCAGACCCTGAAAGGCATCCTGTCGCATATTCATGGGTGTGCTTCCCGCGTGATTGGCATTGCCTTTTAGCCGCACCAGCCACTTGAACAATCCATTGATGCCTTCCACCACACCGATGCTGGCACCTTGTTTATCGAGTATGGGCCCTTGTTCAATATGGAGTTCGACGAAGGCCTTGATGCCTTCCGGGGAGCGATACGCATTGAGTGCGTCCATGGCGTTGAGCCCCTGTGCCTGCATCGCTGTGCTGATGTTGATGCCTTCCGGATCGATAGCCTGGTGGATTTTCTGTGGGCTGAGTTGCCCTGCGATGGCCTGCGAACCGAACATTCCCCCGAAACGGCCCTCTTCATCGGAAAAGGCAAGCACTTCCAGTGGATGTTTAAGCGCGAGGCCCGATTCCTTGAGTATTCGCAGACATTCCAAACCGGCGATGACACCCAGCGCGCCGTCCAGATGACCGGCACCGGGAATGGTATCGATATGGGAGCCTGTCATCACACTGGGAGTCTTGCCATCCCAATTAAGGCGCCCATGTATGTTCGCGGCACCATCCATGTATAGCGCTAAGCCAGCTTCCTGGATGCGATTGGCCAACCATTTTCGGGCCATCATGTCTTGATCACTGAAGGCCAAGCGGTACAGGCCTTGATCGGCTTCTCTCCCAATATTCGAGAGTTCGGTTATATCATGGCGCAGACGTGATGAATTGATTTTCAGCACCCGGATCTCCTAACGTGAAACGTGACGGGTGCCAGCTAAGACTATGGCGACAGTGCTGATGAAGACCAAAAACCCAAGTAGAAAGAAGCCAAAGGCCTTCGCTAAACTGTGATGAACCACGTCCACAGTCAGCGCCTGGCTCCAGGGCGATAGGGCCTGACCTTGCGCATTGATTTGTCTTACACGGAATCGATAGCTGCCGTCTGCCCGACCGCTGATGGCGCTGGCGGTGTCCGGGCCGGTGTAAAGCGTTCGTGTCCCGGCCTGTGTTTCACCACCTTGTTCTTGCAGTTCAAAGCGCTCCCCTTCCCCCTCCCAGTTGAGTTGAAAGTAACCCGCATTCACCGTTTCATGGGGCCCATTCAAAACAGGCACGCTGGCCCATAGGTACGATGGGAGCAGGAGGGAAAGGAAAAGAATATTTTTTTGACAGGTTTTCAACGAGTTCCGTGTCCGGGGTCTCTCATCCATGAGGCTAAATAGGTTTGTGACTAATAGTTTTATACAAAACTAATTGTCAGCATAACATATGCCCGGAAGCCTTTAAACAAGGTGAGGGGGTGTCTGCTTGAATTTTGGTAGATGGAAATGTGGCCAGAAATGGCCAAAACACTGAGACTATTGCTCGTCGAAGGCGATCAAATGTTGAATATCCGGATTTATACCGATCTCTTCCCCCACATAGTGATTGTAGTGGCTGGGAAAGCTGGCCAGTAAAGGGGTGCCGGATTTCATCTTTAAGGTGTAGAGAATGTCGGAGCCACGAAAGGCCTTTTGGGTAACGGTGACGCGCAGGGGGCTTTGTTCGTCCGGTAAAATATCGTCAGGCCTGATTAACACGTCCACAAATGAGCCCACACCACCCGTGTAGGCCCTGTCACCTCGCAGCGTACCCAGTTCGGTCTTGACGGCATCCGGTGACACCAGCTCACCTTTTAGAAAGACGCCTTGTCCGATAAAGTCGGCGACGAAGCGATTAACGGGATCATGGTAAAGATTATAGGCCGAGTCCCATTGTTGCAGCTTTCCTTCATGGATTACGGCGATGGCATCGGAAACGGCGAAGGCCTCCGCTTGATCATGGGTGACGAGTATTGCGGTAATGTTTTGTTCAGACAAAATGTCTTTCACTTCCAGACTGAGTTTTTCCCGAAGCTCAATATCCAGATTTGAAAAAGGCTCGTCCAAAAGGATAATTTGGGGCTCTGCAGCCAGCGCACGGGCCAGCGCCACACGTTGTTGTTGGCCGCCGGAGAGTTCGTGGGGATAACGCTTGCCAAACCCTTGCAGGCCGACTATTTCCAGCAAATCAGCCACTTTGCCGGCATGGCTGGCACTTTTGGAACGCATGCCAAACGAGATGTTTCGTTCCACGTCCAGATGAGGAAACAAGGCATATTCCTGAAACACCATGCCGATGCCGCGCTTTTCCGGAGGCATGTGCAGACTGGGGCTGGAGATGATTACGTCATTGAGAGTAATGACCCCATCGACGATGGGTTCCAGGCCGGCAATGGCGCGAAGAATGGTACTTTTTCCGCATCCACTGGGCCCCAACAGGCAGGCAATTTCCCCTTTGCGTACACGTAGGGAAAAATTGTGCACCACATCCGCATGATCGTAACGGCAGGAAATATTTTTCAGTTCCAGCAGGGTAGACATTGCTAGTGCTTGGCTTCGAATCCACCGAGTAGGAGAAACTCCAGCAGGGCTTTTTGCGAGTGCAGTCGGTTTTCCGCCTCATCCCACACGACGGATTGAGGGCCATCCAATACGTCCGCTGTCACTTCTTCACCGCGATGTGCGGGTAGGCAATGCATAAACAGGGCGTCCGGCTTGGCCATGGACATGACTTCCCGATTGACCTGAAAATTTTTAAAAACCTTGTGTCTCACTTCCGCTTCGCTTTCCTGGCCCATACTGGCCCAGACATCTGTCACCACCAGATCGGCGTTTTTTGCGGCATCTAGAGGGCCAGCGACTATTTCCACATGATCAGCGGCCGCTCGGCTCACTAGGCTATTGGGCTCAAAGCCTTCCGGTGTGGAAATCTTCAATGTGAATCCAATGCGACGTGCGGCATTGATATAGGAGTGACACATATTATTGCCATCGCCTATCCACGCCACGGTTTTGCCTTTTAAGGAACCACGATGCTCCACATAGGTTTGTATATCTGCCAGGAGCTGACAGGGATGATAGAGATCGGTGAGGGCATTGATTACCGGCACTTTGGAATACTTGGCGAAGGTCTCCAGCTTTTCGTGTTCAAAGGTGCGTATCATGATCACGTCTAACATGCTGGAAAGCACTCGGGCCGAGTCTTCTATCGGTTCACCTCGACCCAACTGGGTATCTCGAGGTGAAAGAAAGAGTGCCTGGCCACCGAGATGGATCATGCCCGTCTCAAATGAAACACGTGTGCGTGTAGACGATTTCTCGAAAACCATACCCAAGACCTTACCGGCCAAGGTCTGGTGTGGCTCCTGACGCTTGTGCATCGCCTTGAGTTCAATGGCGCGCTCAATGATGGCCTCCAGTTCTTCACCGGACAGATCGAGCAAACTGAGAAAATGTCTGGGTGTACTCATATCCTAGGCCTCGACAAATTCCTGAATCAGGTCGCCCAATGTGGAAACGATGGTTTTGATATGGGAGGCATCTATGATCAAGGGGGGTAATAAACGTACCACCTTATCTGAGGTAACGTTGATTAATAGGCCCTTTTTCTTGGCGGCCGCGACGAGTTCGGCGCAGGGTCTATCCAGCTCGATACCAATCATCAAACCCTTTCCTCTGATTTCTACCACCGCCCCTATCGAACCCAGTCGGCTTTTCAGTTCGGCAAGCAGTTGCTCGCCCAGGAGGGCGGCCTGCTTATCCAGCGATTTTGCCTTCATCTGTTCAATCACAGTCAGCGCGGTGCGACAGGCCAGCGGGTTTCCACCATAGGTGGATCCATGGTTGCCTGGTTTAAAGACCTCAGCCGCTTTGCCCTTTGCCAGGCATGCGCCGATGGGAAAGCCGTTGCCCAGGCTTTTGGCCAGGGTCATTACATCGGGGACAATATTTTCATGCTGAAAGGCGAACCAACGTCCGGTTCGACACATGCCCGTCTGGATCTCATCCAGCATCAACAGCATCTCGTTTTCGTCGCATAGGGTTCTAAGGCCACTCAAGTACCCGCTGTCGGGGACACGAACGCCGCCTTCGCCTTGGATCGGTTCCACCAGTACGGCGACTATGTTTCTACTGTGCTGGACCAGTTTCTCAATGGCCGGCAAATCGTTATAGGGCACGCGCACAAAGCCGTGCAACAGGGGTTCAAACCCTGCCTGTACTTTGCGGTTTCCAGTGGCAGTGAGGGTGGCCATGGTACGGCCATGAAAACTCTGTTCTGTAACTACAATCAGTGGATCGACGATCCCTTTGTGGTGGCCATATAGCCTGGCCAGTTTGATGGCCGCTTCATTGGCTTCTGCCCCGGAGTTACCAAAGAAAGCACGATCCATCCCCGCAAGTTCGGTTAGGGAATCCGCTAATTTCTTTTGTAAATCAATGGTATAAAGGTTAGATGTATGGATCAGCGTGCTTGCCTGGTCGGCAATCGCCTTGGCCACTTCCGGATCGGCATGCCCCAGGGCGCACACGGCGATACCGCTAATGGCATCCAGATAGCGATTTCCTTCACTATCCCACAGATAAACGCCTTCACCCTTGGTAAAGCTCACCGAATCAGATTTGTAGGTGTTCATTATGCTGTCTGTCATGGTTTTACTATCCAACAAAAGCAAAAAAGCGGTCGTCGGTAACGACCGCCTTACAAAATTGATTAAAGTACAAAAGATTCTATGATAATTGGGGTCAGATCACAATTCTTTCTATTTATAGAGAAAACGGAGATCGAACCGAATTAGGTCGGCAAAAACCGGAAAAGACCAGGGGGATCTTTCCCGGTCTGCCGGCGCTATGCGCTCAGGTTTTGAGCCACAAAATCCCAGTTGACGAGATTCCAGAATGACTCAACATATTTGGGTCGAGCATTGCGATAGTCTATGTAGTAGGCGTGTTCCCACACGTCACAGGTTAGTAGCGCCGTTTGACCTTGGGTCATGGGTGTGCCGGCATTTCCGGTGCTGGTCAGGGCCAGGGAGCCGTCACCATTTTTTACCAACCAACCCCAGCCAGAGCCAAAGGTTGTTATCGCAGTTTGTGAAAACTTTTGTTTGAATTCTTCGAAAGAACCAAAAGCCTTATTGATGGCATCCGCCACGGCACCTGTTGGTTCACCGCCGCCGTTGGGGCTTAAGCAGTTCCAGTAAAAGGTGTGATTCCAGACCTGGGCAGCATTATTAAAAAGCCCACCGGAAGCCTTATTGATGATCTCTTCCAGTGTCATGGACTCATACTCAGTTCCCTTGACCAGATTATTCAGATTGGTCACATAGGTCTGATGGTGTTTGCCGTAATGGAACTCCAAGGTCTCTTTAGAGATGTGCGGCTCGAGTGCGTCCATTGCATAGGGTAGTTCGGGTAATTTATGTTCCATTTAATTCTCCTGGATAAAAACGGTGTCGAGAGACCTTCCCATTCTTGTCACTGTCACCGGAAATCGGGCGCACATTCCACTGAAGGGCGGAATTCTATGACAAAATTAGTCAGGAATTCAAGCATGTTAGTGTTGGGGTTAATCTAGTTTCTAAGGGGTTGAGAATCAAGCATATGCTACACTCATCCCTTTGTATTTATTCCGCCACGTTAACAGCTCGCGGGGTGCTTTTCAACGGCGAAGCTCTATGGATGTAATCGAACTCAGTATTTTTTCCAACCGTATTGCTGCTGTCTGTGAAGAGATGGGAGCGGTGCTGGCGCGTACCTCTTTTTCACCCAATATCAAAGACAGGTTAGACTTTTCCTGCGCTGTGTTCGATGCCCAGGGAGAGCTGGTCGCACAAGCTGCACACATTCCTGTTCATTTGGGGAGTATGGCCTATGCCATGCGATCCATCGTGTCCCAGGTGGAATGGCGTCGTGATGATGTCTTGGTGTTGAATGACCCCTATCTGGGGGGAACGCATCTGCCCGACGTGACTGTCATTTCTCCTGTATTTGTCGGGACCCGTCTCATCGCCTTTATTGCCAATCGTGCCCATCACGCGGACATCGGTGCCCAGTCTCCCGGTTCCATGCCCGTGTCTACCCACCTGGATGAGGAAGGCAAGATCATCCCGCCCAGTTTCCTCTACCAGCGCGGCAAGCTGGACGAGGCCTTTTTCCAATCGCTGGTAGACGCGGTCAGTAATCCTGCCCAGGCGAGGGGAGACTTCTCGGCGCAAGTCAGCGCCAACCGCGTGGGGGTGTCGCGCCTATTGGAACTGATAGCGGGAAGAGGGGAAGACGGGTTCATAAAGGCGATCGCCTTATTGAATGACTACGCCCAAAGGCTGGCTGAGTCTGTGATTGAACAGATCCCGGATGGTGTCTATCACTATACGGACTATATGGACGACGACGGCATGGGCCAGTCGGATATCCCGATACAGCTGAAGCTGGAAATTTCCGGAACACAGGCTAGATTGGATTTTTCGGGCACCGCTGCGCAAGTCCCAGGCAATATCAATTGCCCTTTATCGGTGGCTGCGGCCGCTGTGTTTTATGTGTTTCGCTGCCTGATGCCGGATCAAACCCCGGCCTGCGCGGGTGCGTTCCGGCCCATCACGCTCTCTGCCCCTGAAGGCTGCTTGTTGAATGCACGCAGACCTGCTGCCGTAGCGGCAGGTAATGTGGAAACCAGTTCGAGGGTGGTAGACGTAGTCATGGGTGCCTTGGCCCAGGCCATACCGGAACAAATGGCCGCCGCCAGTCAGGGCACCATGAACAATGTGGCCATGGGATCGCGCGGTGCTCATTCTTGGGACTATTACGAAACCATCGGTGGCGGCATGGGAGCGCATAGCAAGGGAGACGGCCTTTCTGCTGTACAGACCCATATGACCAATACCTTGAACACGCCCATCGAATCGCTGGAATCCCATTACCCCATACGTGTGACGCGCTACGAGATTCGCAAGGGCTCAGGTGGAAAAGGATTGCACCGTGGTGGCGATGGCTTGATACGAGAGTATGAATTTTTAGAAGACGCGCAAGTCACGCTGTTAACGGAACGACGCAAGCGATCACCCTGGGGCATGAATGGCGGCGGTGAAGGTGAAAAGGGCGTGAATAAACTAAACGGCAAAGATGTGGGCACCAAGCAGAATCTAAAAGTGAAAGCGGGTGATGTGTTAACAATCGAAACCCCCGGCGGTGGGGGATGGGGGGAGAATAGTTGAAAAAGGCCGAGCCCTTGTGAGGGCCCGGCATTAGTAGAATATCCTAATTCAGTCCACCTAAGAGATTGGCTCGGCAACAGGCGACGGGTAATGATTGGGTCGCATCTTGACAGTGAACACGACCATAATAATTGCCGCTTGGTTTAGCTGCATGCTTTGCCCAGCTTGAGAGATACAGCGGGCTAGGCGAAGTATCGCCATTATTGGGTCTAGGAGTTCCGCACTCTGTACTATGTTGGCCGCTAGTCAAAGATCTTAAATGGCCATCCAAATTTGGGAATCCCCCTATCAACCAACCATGCCCTTGTTGAACTTTATCTTGGGCTAGGATGCTAATTATCGAATATTCCCAGGCATTACAAATATGAGTACCGGTCGGGCACATGGCGGTCCCCGCAACACTGTTGGCTGCGAACTGTGTTCCGGTGTAGGGGTCGCTAGTAAAACTGATGGCACCGCTCAAGGCGTCCGCCAGGTTCTGACGCACTACCGGTGCAACCTGGATATTGTCAAAGCTTTGATTTCCCACTCCGCTCCAGGCATAGAGGCCGATTCGCCCAGGGGGTGCTTCGGCGGGTAGGAAACAATTTTTTGTGACATGTACTCCATCTACCCAAGCATCGAAGCGATTGCCCACGATTAAAAGACGGATGTGTAGGGGCTTGTCACCACTAGGTTTTGGAGAGCCAAAGCTTGTATGATTCTGTTTACAAATAGCTGAACCGGGGACTAAGTGAGTATTTCCCGCTGCGCCGTAACCGGTCGTTTGTTGGACAAACGAATCTGTTTGGCCAGCATTATTTCTAAACACCCACAGATAGCCTCCCGCATCACTCAATCCAAAATAGACACCAGCGTCGGCCCCGTTGTCGTAATTGAAGTCGACTTCAATTTGTAAATCGGACATGGGTTTCATGCCGGAAACATGGTTGTGGCCTACGTCGCTTACTGGGCTGGTGAGAGTACCTCCCGCTTGGTTCCAGGTTCCCTCATCCAAGGTCCAGACTGGGCGCAGAGTGGTTGATTCAAAATCATCGTTAAAAAAAGAACCCTCTAACGATCGCAGTCGAGTGTCATTGTCGTCTACTGCCCGTTTGACCTCATCAAACTGCTCGTTTACTTCTTGGGCAGAGGCCTTATCTCCTTGTTTGAAGGTGTGTGGCAGAGAAACCGAATCGGCTTGCGCTGAAAACGCAATGGTAAGCAAAATTGGTATCAAGAACCGGCGCATTAGTCACTCCCTTTTCTATTGTTTATTCCCGGATTTGTTAGTTGTGCGGTAATTTTACCCAGCTACGGAATATGTTTACGAAATTGCCATTCTACTCAAATCGAGTGTCTCTCGCTAGATAATGAATTATCGAATTATCATTGTGCGCAATCGCCTTTAACTGACTATTTTTCTTGAGTTTTGTTCGGTACTTTCCGCTAGAATACAATCAATACCTTATGATTGGGTGTGAGCTAGTTAACAGGAGCGGAGGTTTAATTTAACCATGTGTGGACTCGTTGGAGAATTCCGCTTTGACGGTACTCAGCCAGTACTAAAAAATGTCCTCTCCGCCATGACCGCGCTGGAGCGGCGTGGGCCCGATAGTGGTGGCCATTGGCTGGAGGGTCCGCTGGCCTTTGGGCACAGACGTCTATCGGTGATCGATCTGAGCGATCAGGCCAATCAACCCATGGTAGATGAAAAGCTGGGACTGGCCCTGGTGTTCAACGGAGCCATTTATAACTACCGGGAACTGCGCGCCCAGTTGATCGATCTGGGTTACGAATTTTTCTCCCACGGTGATACGGAAGTAATACTCAAGGCCTATGCCCATTGGGGGCTGGGATGCGTAGAGCGTCTTACCGGCATGTTTGCCTTTGCGCTCTGGGATAGAAAACAACAATCTGTGTTTCTGGCCCGTGATCGCTTTGGTATTAAGCCCATGTATTATGCATTGGACGACAAGCGCATACGTTTTGCCTCCAATGTGCAGGCGCTGCTGAAAATGGGTGATATCGATACTTCTATTGATACCCAGGCCTTGCACAATCAATTCACTTTGCACGGAGTAGTGCCCGCGCCGCGAACAATTTTCAAGGGTGTGCGCAAACTGCCGCCTGCCCATACCATGATGATTTCATCTAATGGTAAAACATGGATTCAAAAGTATTGGCGATTGAAAGCCACACGCCCCGTGGAAAAGAAGAGCGAACAAGAGTGGCGTGAGGCCATACACGGTGCACTGATGGCGGCAGTGAAAAAGCGTATCGAAGTGGCAGACGTGCCGGTAGGTGTTTTGCTCTCAGGTGGACTGGATTCCAGTCTGCTTGTCGCCTTACTCATGGAAGCGGGTGTAAAAGACCTGCGCACCTTTTCTATTGGCTTTGAGGACATAGGACAAGAGCAGGGTAGTGAATTCGAATTCTCAGATCAGGTGGTGGCGCGTTACAACACGCGACACGAAAAGATCTATATCCCCAACTCGCAGGTATTGACCCGTCTACCCGAGGCGGTGGACGCCATGTCGGAACCCATGTTTGGTCAGGATGCGGTTGCATTTTATTTGTTATCGGAACAAGTCTCCAAGCAAGTCAAAGTGGTACAGAGTGGACAGGGGGCGGACGAGGTCTTCGGCGGGTACTTCTGGTATCCACGCATGGATAAGGCACAAGGCAGTGAATTGGATCGCTTCGCTTCCAACTACTTTGATCGAGATCATGAAGAGTATGCACGCATGATCACCTCTGAATACATGAGTGGAGACTATACCAGCGAACTGGTCCAGTCCTGGTTTGATGAAAAAGATGCTGACGAGTTCATGGACAAGGTCTTTCGTGCCGATGTGTGTAATCTTATCGTGGACGATCCGGTGAAACGGGTGGACAATATGACCATGGCCTGGGGCCTGGAGGCGCGCGTTCCCTTTCTCGATCATGAGTTGGTGGAACTGGCGGCGCAAATGCCCAAGGAATATAAACTGGGTTCGGAAGGAAAGCATATCTTGAAAGAGATTTCCCGTCCGCTTTTACCGGCCGGTGTCATTGATAGACCAAAAGGCTATTTTCCCATGCCGGCCCTGAAATATGTTCGAGGTGAGTTTCTGGATTTCATGCGTGACATACTTAACTCGCAGGCATGTAAAGAACGGGGTCTATACAATCGAGACTATGTGGACCTCTTGTTAAAAGAACCGGAGCAGCACCATACACGAATCCAGGGCAGCAAGCTATGGCATATGGCCTTGCTGGAGTTTTGGCTGCAACGACAGTTGTAGCGTGGTGCTGAAATTGTAGCTTGGTGCTGAGGCAAAGCCGCTTGCACCCTAAGGGCATGAATACCCTAAGGGCATGAATACCCTAAGGGCATAAATACCCTGAAGGGCATAAATACCCTGAAGGGCATAAATACCCTGAAGGGCATAAATACCCTGAAGGGCATAAATACCCTGAAGGGCATAAATACCCCGAAAGGGTGAAGCCCAACGATCCTAAACCATATATCTAAAACGTTTTAATTGAATATATATAAAAAAAATTCCAAAGGAATACCCCACTATCTCGTCCGCCACTACTGGTGGGCCTATCTCTGGCCCCCAGCCGTCTGGTTTTTCGATCATCCCTGGATTATCAATCTCATCCTGTTTGGAAACTATGAAAAATTAAAAAGGCTCACACTGGAAAAGTTTGAGTCTATCCCGCAAGGACGAGTCCTCATGCTGACCAGTGCCTACGGAACCTTGATTCCGGATCTCGTCCAACACCTTTCCCCACGCCCCTTACACCTGGTAGACGTGGCCGATATACAACTCAAAAAAGCGTTTGAAAAAGTAGGTAACAAAGAGCGCATGCTTCTCTTGCGCATGAACGCGGAACAACTGGCGATTCAAAGCAACTCTATTTCCACATTGCTTATCTTTTTTCTGTTGCATGAACTACCGGAAGACGCGAGAAGGCGAGCGTTGTCTGAAGCAATGCGTGTGGTGCCGGTGGGTGGACGGGTTCTGTGTGCGGAATACAATAACAAACCGACACGAAGTTTTTTAACACGCTTCAATCTCAGCCGAAAGGTATTAACTAAGCTGGAACCCTTTTTAGAAAGTTTTTGGCAAAACGATCTCATCGCATTACTCAACGACGCCGCAGCCGCACACGGTAAACTGGTGCAGCTGCGTTCCAAAACAGAAGTGTTCTCGGATTTTTATCAGGTCTGTGAGTTTGAGGTAATCGAGAACTAACTCGCCAAGCCCAAACGCTTGTTCTCCATCCTGCGAATGAACTCGCTCATGATGCGTATATAGAGTTCTTCGCCCATTACAGCATCTTCAACGCCCGCATCGATATTGGGATTGTCATTTACTTCAATCACAATGGTCTTTTCTGCAGTCTTTTTCAGGTCTACGCCATACAAGCCGTTCCCAATGAGATTGGCCGCATCCAGTGCGGTTTTGATAACATCTTTGGGAACAGCATGAATGGGTACTGTGGCTGAATTGCCGGCCTGTACCTTACCATTGTTTTTGTGGTTGTAGATTTGCCAGTGGCCTTTACTCATAAAGTATTGGCAGGCGTAGAGTGCCTTGCCGTTTAGAATACCCACCCGCCAGTCGTAGTCGGTATAACAATATTCTTGCGCAAGAATCAGTGCCGAGTTCTTGAAAAAGTTGTTGGCCTCTTTTTCCAGTTCCTGTTCGGTTTCAATTTTGACGATCCCCCGCGAGAAGGAACCATCGGGAATTTTTAGCACAATGGGAAACCCCAAGGGTTTGCACTGCTCAATGACCTGTTTGCGATGGTGACGCGACAATACGGCCGTGCGTGGCGTCGCAATCTTTCGACTGGACAAGAGGTTGGCCAGAAACACTTTATTGGTACAGCGCAAAATGGAATCCGGGTCATCGATAACCACCATATGCTCGGATTCGGCCTTTTTGGCAAATTGATAGGTGTGGTCATTGGTGGCGGTGGTCTCACGTATAAACAGGGCATCGTATTCGGCGAGTTTGGCCAGATCACGTCTACCAATCAGTTCCACATTCACGCCCAGTTCCTTACCCACGGAGACAAAGTTTTTCAGTGCCCCCTTATTGGACGGAGGCAGCGCTTCGTCCGGATTGACCAGTATGGCCATATCGTAACGAAACTTTTTTGGACCTTTGGGTTTGCGCCAGATCTTTTTGCTAAACAGGTCGATAGCGTTGGCAAACTGATCCTCTTCCCTTTCTTCTAGCTCGTTTAATCCGACCGGTCGTATGGAAACAACGGCCCATACCTGGTTTTTCAAAAACTCCACTTCCAGTATAGGGCAGGGGAAGGCCTCAAAGACCTGTCTGCCAAATTCCTGTAGCAACTCGTGTTCGGATTGACCAAAAAAGAATCTGATCTTGATCCGGGCCATCTCCCCCAGCTCCTGTTTACGGGTGGTACGGTTCAAGGCCTCGTTCAGGGTCTCCAGGTTCTCGGCGTATAGGGGCTTTTTACTCAGATCATTGATTGTTCGAATAGACGGAATGACCTTTTGTCTTCTGGATTCTGCCAAGAGGGAGCAGTAGTAGCCATGGGAAAGGTACTTATAATTTCGACACAGGTTTATAATCATGCTACCGCGTTCTATCACATCCTGAGCGGCCAGGTAGTCATCAATGAGGACGACATCTTTGCTGGGATAATAGGCGTTCCAATCCTTATGGTTATCGATAATAACGGTGATGTTTGGCAAGTAAGGGGGCTCCTTTTGACGACCCAATTAGGCGGCAATCATTGAGCCAAAGGGGGAAAATAGCAAGCGAAATTTTTTTATGGAACCTTTGAATAAGCCCCTGAAGCAGCGCTGACTACGTTAAAAATATTTCTCAGAATGCTCATTTACCCCATGTAAACTCCGCTTCTTCGAAATTTTTGCCTCGTCAGCACATGCTTGATGAACTTATTCAAAAATTCCTAGATGCTCTTAGCAAATTTTAGGAGTAAAATCGCCCTGCGTTCCCCCTCTGGAGTAGACTGGCACGTGACGCGCAACACTCTTCTTCTTGAAACAAATAACGAGACACTCACCATGGCTGACCCCGGTCCTGATGTCAAGCAAACCGTCGCTTTAAGGGCGGCGAATCTGGACGATGTTCAGGCCTTGAATCGCCTCGAAAAACAGTGTTTTGCCACAGACCGTATCAGCCGACGACAGTTTCGCTGGATGATCAGCAAGGCCAACGCACAACTACTTGTGGCCGGTAGCAGTGAACACATTTTTGCGTATGTGCTGGTCCTGTTTCACCGAGGAACTTCCCTTGCCCGGCTCTATTCCATTGCCATAGACCCGGAACACCGAGGGCAAGGCCTTGCCGATTTGCTTATTCAAAAGGCGGAAGAGGCGGCGCGTGAACAGCACTGTGTGTATCTGCGCCTGGAGGTCAATCCGGACAACGCCCCCGCCATTCGGCTCTACAGACGCCACGGCTATTACGAGTTTGGCCGCATAGTGGACTACTACGACGACCATAGTGATGCCCTACGTTTTGAGAAGCGGGTGTATTCCCTGGATCAGAATGTGAATAGGCGGGTTCCGTTTTACGCCCAGACCACCGATTTTACCTGTGGACCGGCGAGCCTGATCATGGCCATGCTGGCCATAAATCCGAATCTTAACGCGGATAAGCGCATGGAGTTTCAGCTGTGGCGGGAAGCGACCACCATTTTTATGATGTCCGGCCACGGGGGGTGCAGTGCCCAGGGTCTGGCCCTGGCGGCCTGGTTACGCGGTTTCCGGGTCAAGTTGTTTACCAATCAGAAAGAGGCCATGTTTACGGAAGGGGTTCGTAGCCAGGCCAAAAAAGACATCATCGAGTTGGTGCACGCAGACTTTATGGCCCAGATTGAGGCCTCCGATATCGAAGCGTTTTACAAGCCATTCCGCGTAGACACGCTTATCCAGCAGTGGAAGCTGGGAGGCATTCCCCTGGTATTGATCAGCTCCTACCGTTTCAATTGGAGCAAAACGCCTCACTGGGTAGTGATTGCTGCGGCAGACGATAAATTTGTCTATCTGCACGACCCGGAAGTGGATGAGGAAGAACACCGAACCACGGCCGACTGCATCTATATGCCGGTACGTATTGAAGAGTTTGAGCGCATGATCCACTTCGGGCAAGCCAGAGTCCAATCGGCGGTGGTGGTGTTTGCACGCCAGGAAGAAAGCAGCCAGTCGTGATAAATCTTTTTATGAAAAACGGGTGCGTAGCGTTGTGCCTACGCACCCGAGTTCAGTTTTAGAACGTTCCAAAAATCAAGCTTGTTGAAACAGACCACCCTTCGATATCCGAAGACTGGAACTCCGCCAGGTCAATGCCGTCAACAAATCGGTAGGATGCCCCAAAAGACAAGTCCACATATTTAGCCAATGCCAGATTAACGTTGGCGGCCGGTTCGAAGACAAAAAAGCTGTCGACCTCGTTTTGGGACTGATGGTGGTCACGGTACTCGGCAAAGCTGCCGCCACCAATGATCATTTCCAGATTATAGCGAACCAGGTTCTTTGGCTTGAAGAAAACACCCGTCAACAGACCCCCATAGCCCATACCATATTTGGTATTGGCAATTTCATCATGGGTACCGTATCCGGCAAATCCCAGGTAATACTGTTTATTCAGCAGCCATGCGCCTTTGATTCCGCCCAAGGTCTGTGTTTCCCCATTCAACCGGGAAACCTTGCTGCCAAAGCCCCCAAAGCCGCCGTGATCGATGGCACCAATCTGAAACAGCGTGTCTCTCTCTTCCGCCTGTAGGGTGCCCATAAATAATAGAGTGCTTATTAGAACCAGGACTGTGTTTTTTAGTCTCATTGTCATCTCCCGTAATTAAAGTTGAGCCCTAAAATCAAACTTGCTATTCACTGAAACACCCGGGAATCAAAAAACTGCCACTTTTTTTGCAAATTTCATAACCTGTTGATTATTAAGATGTTAGAATTAAAGTGACAACTTTGATGGACGATAGTGTTTCAGCAATAAAGCGCTGGGGAATGATGTGGAACTGGATATAGAGGCTCTCTATAGGAAATATAATGCGATGGTGTTTCGTCGTTGCAAGCATATATTGCACAATGAGGCACTGGCTCTGGAGGCGATGCAAGACGTGTTTGTAAAACTGGTGGAGAATAGACAACGCCTGAATGAAAACGCGCCTTCCTCCCTGCTCTATACCATGGCCACCAACCATTGCCTGAATATGATTCGCAACAATAGACGACGAGTGAGTGCTGAAGTCCCTATGGATGAGACGAGCGACATGCCCAGCCTGGACCAGATCGCGAGCCTGGACGATCCACAAGATCAGATTGCGAACCAGTCTGTGCTGGACAGGCTCTTTAGACACCATCCGGATTCCACACGGCTCATAGCGGTCTTGCACTACCACGACGGCATGACGCTGGAGGAGGTGGCGGAGACCATAGGCATGTCTGTATCGGGTGTGAGAAAACGGCTTCGGCACTTACGCGAATCTTTAAAGACACTGCAAGGGGTGGATTCATGACAGACAAGATTTCACAACTGCGACTGGAGCAGTATGTCTTGGGTGAGTTAACGCAGAGCGAGCGTGACATCATCGAACGCGCCCTGGAACACAGCGAACAATTAAGACAACGTCTACAAGCTATCGAGGATTCCAATCGCGAGTTTCAATCGCAACACAATCATGAAGCCATGCTCATGCAGATCCAACAGCGAATCGATCGCAATTCTCGAATCGCCAGTTCAGAATCAGAACCTGCGCCCTGGTTCAGTTGGAATCGCTTGGCCTATGCCCTTCCTGTGGTGGCGGTTATGGTTTTCGCAACCCTATTACTAAACCAGACGCCTACAAATGTCACCACAACTGGAATAGGTGAAGACATTGGTATTCGGCTCAAAGGGGCCAAACCCCATTTGAAGCTCTATCTGAATACGAAGGAAGGTCCACAAAGTGTTGCCGAAAATCAGCCGCTCAAACAGGGTGACCAGTTACAGCTTTCCTATATTGCGGCCGGTTTTAACTACGGCATGATTATTTCTATTGACGGTAACGGCATGGTGACCAAACACTTCCCTTATGAACAACATTCCTTGTTCACGGTGAATCCCAGCGGTGAGTTTATGTTGCATAATTCATACGTGCTGGATAATGCCCCCCGCTTTGAACACTTTTATTTTCTTTATGCTGAAAAGAAAATTGATTTTGAGAAAATGATACCGCTCATAGAGGCGCAGGCCGCACACATAAACGAGACACAACGTGAACTCTCCGGTTTACCTCAAGGAATGGAACAAAGCATATTTACAATAAGAAAGATGAACTGATGTTGAATCAAGTACTGATACAAGTTTTTTTCCTGAGTCTGTTTCTAGTCTTAACAGGGCAAGCCTATGCGGCAGGCGAAATCGTGAAACGTTACGCGATTTTGGTGGCGGCAAACGACGGGGGCAGTGGTCGTGTACCCTTGCGTTTTACCCAGTCCGATGCCGTGTCTGTGCGCAATGTGTTACAGGAATTGGGTGGACTGGAATCAAGTAATAGCCTGTTATTACAGGACCCCAGTCCGGAAGAAATCGAAAAGGCCTTTGTAAAGATCGAAACCAAAATTCGTTCCGACAAAACTCCTGCCAAACGTAGCGAGTTATTTTTTTACTACTCCGGTCATTCCGACGAAACAGGCCTGTTGTTAGGGCAACAGCGACTGGCTTATGCGCGTCTCAAAAAGGCCTTGGTGGGTGTGAATTCCGATGTGCAGATTGCCATTCTGGATTCCTGTGCCTCGGGTGCGTTTACGCGCATCAAAGGCGGGAGCCATAAACCGCCGTTTATGGTGGACGAGTCTTCCCGCGTAAAAGGATATGCCATCCTCACCTCCAGTTCGGCCAATGAAAACGCCCAGGAATCGGATGCCGTGGGTGGGGGCTATTTTACCCACTATCTCGTTTCGGCATTGCGCGGGGCAGGGGACACCACGCTGGATAAAAAGGTGAGCCTGGACGAGGCCTATCAATACGCCTTTCATGAAACGCTGGCCAAGACGCAAGATTCACTCGTGGGCGCACAACACGCGGCCTATGATTTCAAGCTTGTGGGTGCAGGGAATCTGGTCTTGACCGAATTGAGTCAATCCAGTGCGGCCTTGAGTATAGAAAAGCAGTTGGTGGGGCGGTTGTATGTACGAGACCCCTCTGGAAGGCTGGTGGTGGAATTAAATAAAACGACTGCTGATGCGACCATGGACGTGAGCCTAGCTCCAGATAGTTATTCCGTCACCCTGGATCAGCAGGGAACGTTGATGGGAGCCCAGCAACGAGTGCTTAAAGGACAGCGAAACGTGCTGCGTTTGTCTCAGTTTGAAGTTCTGGCGAAGAATGAAGACGGTGTCAGTCGAGGAAGCGCGGAGCAGGCCCCGCTTGATCCGGAGAATGATGAACGCTACGAAGTGATCCCACTAAAGATTTCTTTAGTACCGGGCGTGGACTACCCGGAGCCAGTCTCACCCGAAAAGAAAGAGTTTGTGAAGCTCAATTTGCAACTCATCGGGAGTGATACCGATGCAGCGAAAAGCTCGGTAGGCGTGGTGGGTGCGATGACCAAGGAAGACGTATACGGTGGACAGGGAGCGGTGGTATTTGCGGTGACTGGACGAGATTTAAATGGCGGGCAAGGTGCCGGTCTGGTCAGTCTTGTTAAGAATGATGTGACAGGCGGGCAGGGTGCAGGCTTTGCTGCGATTACACAAGGTAATCTGCTGGGTGGGCAGGGCGCTGGTCTTTTGAGTATGGTATCGGGTGATGTGAAGGGGGTAAGCGGGGCCGGTTTCGCGGCGATTACAAAAGGGAATGTGAAAGGCGTTCAGGGTGCTGGGTTTGTCAATATTATAAGACAGGATCTGAGCGGTGTTCAGGGTAGCATGTTTTTTAACTACACCTCTGGACGTGTAGACGGCTACCAGCTGGGTATTTTCAATATGGCAGACGAGGTCAGTGATCTGCAAATGGGACTGGTCAATATATCCAAAAAAAATGAAGGACTGGCCCTTGGGCTGCTCAATGTGATTGGCAATGGGCGACTGGATGTGGGTGTGGCATATGACGAATCGGGTTATGAAAATCTAGTGGTGAAGTCCGGGATTGGGCAGTTTTATAATAATTTCTCAGTTGGTGGCAGAACCGAAGACTCGGAGATTTCGTTTGCCAGATTGCGCTGGGGCATGGGCTGGTCCCTGCCCTTTGCGGAAAGCTGGCAACTGGATACCGAGGCCTTGATCGGGACGCGTTTGGTGGAAAACGATATCATTGAACAGTGTCATCATTGTGCCCATTTGTCTCCCGAATTCAGCCTGGGAGTGGGTATTAACTATCAGCTGATTCCCGAAATTCGTCTTTTTGCCACTGCCAGCGTCAATACCAAGCGCAACAACCCCAGAGACATCGCACCGAAAGACAGGCCTTTTGGCAAGGAGACAGGCGAATACTGGCCGGGTCTGAGCGTGGGGGCGGCCCTGGTAATGTGATGAAACTTACTAAATAGTAAATTAAAACAATAAGTTATTATTCTAATCTTGAGGTAAGTGATCACTTGCTTCAGTAAGGTGCAGGTGGAAAAACCGGAACCCATTAATGAGCCGATAACAATTGTGGTTTAATCTACGCGTTTTCCTCGGTAAACTGATCAACATAGCAGACTCTTAGAGGGTAAGTGGAATGGACGTTTTAGATCGCATTCGCGAGCAAGTTGAAGGCAACTCTGTGGTGATATACATGAAGGGTTCACCCCAATTCCCCATGTGCGGATTTTCCAGTCGGGCCGCTCAGGCGCTGGCCGCTTGTGGGGTCGATTTTGGTTATGTGAATGTATTGGAAGATCCTGAAGTCTTTCAAAACCTGCCTCGATATGCCAACTGGCCTACCTTCCCTCAAATCTATGTGAGCGGAGAGTTGATCGGTGGCTGCGATATCGTACTCGAGTTATACGAGCGGGGTGAGTTGAAACCCATGCTGGAGGAGGCCGCAGCCAAGGCCAAAACAGATGAGGGTGAAGCAAAGGAATAATTCATCTGTAGATGAAAAGAAAAAACCGCGACTTCAATCGCGGTTTTTTTTGTTCCGAAAAACCGGGAATACTATTTAATAAAGCCCAGACTTTCCATCTTCAACAAAATACGTTGTGCCGCCTCTTCGGGTGAACACTCTGAAGTGTTGATTTCAATTTCGGGCTTCTCAGGTGCTTCGTAGGGGTCACTGATACCGGTGAAGGTCTTGATGATCCCTGCTCGCGCCTTGGCGTAGAGCCCTTTACGGTCACGCTGTTCACACACATCGATGGGTGTGGAAATATAGATCTCCAGAAATCCACCTACGGCACTAACCAGTTCACGTACATTACGACGAGTCGCCGCATAGGGTGCGATGGGGGCACAAATGGCGAAGCCACCGTTCTTGGTGATTTCACTGGCCACATAGCCGATGCGTTCCACATTCAGGTTGCGGTGTTCCTTGGAGAATCCCAGTTCGCTGGAAAGATGCTTGCGAACCAGGTCGCCATCGAGCAGGGTCACAGGTCTGCCCCCCAGTTCCAGCAGTTTAACCATCACGGCATTGGCGATGGTGGATTTGCCGGCTCCGGATAGCCCGGTAAAAAACAGTGTGACACCCTGCTTGTGTTTGGGCGGATGGGTCTTGCGCAGTTCTGCCACCACCTGTGCATAGGAGAACCATTCAGGAATATCCAGGCCTTCTTGCAGACGTCTACGGAATTCGGTTCCTGAGATGTTTAGAACGGTCTCGTCTTTTTCGACCTGACTGAGCGGCCGATATTCTGAACGCTCTTTAACATAGACCATGGCCTCAAAAGGGACCATTTCGATCTGTAGTTCTTCCTGAAATTGTTTTACCAGATCTTGCGCGTCATAAGGGCCGTAAAAATCCTCTCCCTGGCTATTCTTACCCGGGCCAGCATGGTCACGGCCGACGATGAAGTGGGTACAGCCGTGGTTACGACGAATAATGGCATGCCATACGGCTTCGCGTGGGCCAGCCATACGCATGGCCAAGGGCAATAAGCTCAGTGCAGTGGTTTGAGCCGGATATTGATCCAGTACATGCTGGTAACAACGTACTCTGGAATAGTGATCGATATCGCCGGGCTTGGTCATACCCACTACCGGGTTGATCAGAAGATTGGCTTCTGCCTGCTGTGCGGCGCGGAATGTCAGTTCCTGATGGGCACGGTGCATGGGGTTGCGGGTCTGGAAGGCGACGATTTTACGCCAACCCAGTTTTTCAAACTTGGCGCGGAGGGCCGCCGGAGTATCACGCAAGTGACGATAATCATAATGGCCTGGCTCTTCCACGCCTTTCAAGGTGCCGCCGATGTAGTAATCGCCGGCCTGGTTGTGTAGAAAATAAACGGCCGGATGTGCCAGATCGTCTGCGCCGAAGACCTTTTCGGCCTCCAGGCTCTTGTTCGGTTTCCACACGTCTGAAACGGTAAGAGTTGCGATGAGCACCCCTTCCTGGTCACGCAAGGCGATGGTCTGGTCTTTGGAAATCTTTTTGGCGAAATCTTCGTTCACGTCCAGGGTAATGGGGATGGTCCAGAGGGTACCATCTGCCAGACGCATGTCCTTCACCACCGAGTTGTAATCGGCTTCGCCCATGAAACCCGTCAAAGGAGAAAAACCGCCGTTTAGCAGGAGTTCCAGATCGCAAATCTGCCGGTGGCTCAAATCCCAGGAGATGTAGTCAGTTGAAGACTGTTTGATGGAGGCCTGTTCTGCCTCAGAGGCATACAGGTTTACGAGCTTACCGCCGTAGGGTTGTATCAGTGTGGACATGCCTTACCTGCCAATATTTTGATGTAGTTAGAAATCGTTGTAGCGTGTAGTTTAATCTTAGAATTATTCTTAGTTAGATCAACAGCTAGCACTAATTATATAATACTTATATGCTTAAATAAAACCTGTTAATAGCATTATCTCAGGCTATTCTACTGATTTTCCTTTACCTTGGCCTTAAGCTTTGCGATCGCGGCGTCAATTTTATCATCTGTGGGCGCAGGAGTGGACAGATGTTGTAAGCTGGATCGAGTCAATCCAAACTGACGTACAAAATCTCGGCAGGGGCCGCACATGAATAGGTGTAGCCGAACGTTCATGCGTTTCCACAGAGACAAATTCTTGTCCAGGTAGTCGCTGGTGTGATGGTTTATGTCTTTACACTTAAACATGGCTTTTACTATTTTCAAAATTATCAATAACTTGATAGATCCGTGACCGCGCACGGTGCAATAAGACTCTACCATTAGACTCGGATATATCCAGAATCTTACAGATTTCATCCATTTCCAGGTCTTCCATCTCTTTTAGGGTTAGCACACTGCGCTGTAGAGCAGGCAGTTGGGTGATGGCCTGGGATATGGCCTCTTTCAGTTCTTCCGAGCTTAGTATTGCCTCGGGCGTGTCGAAGTGCCAACTGGTAGGGGGCGATACCCAGTGACCGCTTTCATCAAACTGGTCCTGCTGGGCACCTTGTGCCAGTTCCAGATCCAGGGCATCGCCCATGGCCACAGATCGAGACTCTTTACGCAAGCGGGTCTTGGCAGTGTTGCTCACAATGCGCAGAATCCAGGTCTTGAGCGAGGAGCGTCCTTCAAATTTTGAGAGGGACTTGATCACTGAAACCCAGGCATCTTGCACAATCTCTTCAGCAATGGCGTTCCCGACTATACTGGTCGCTACATAGAGCATAATTCCCTGGTAGGATTTTATAGCGTAGCGGTAGGCCTCATCTTCGCCCTTGCTCAGCCCTTCAATCAGGCCTCGTTCATCCGTGAATCGATCCGACATCCATTTTCCAATTCTGGGTTTTGTGCATTATAGTCGTATGGAAAAAGATTTGTAACATTGGGCCTGATGGTGCGTCAGTGGATTGACGAGGTGATGTCCACAAAGCCAGTGGGCTTGAAGACGCATCGATGCAATTTATACTGAACATATAACTGGATTGAGGATTTCCCTATGCATGCAACCCTGCCTTTACTGGAAGTAAGTGACTTTCCGCGAATAAGACGCGGCAGTTTACAGACTCTGCAGGTCAATCTGGGCTATCGCTGTAATCAGCAATGTTTGCATTGCCATGTCAATGCAAGCCCCAAGCGAAAGGAAGAGATGAGTAAGGAGGTAATCGATCAGGTTTTGGCGTTTGCCTTTCGCGCTGGCGTCAACGCCTTGGACTTGACGGGTGGTGCCCCTGAACTCAATCCCCATTTTCGATACATGGTCAGCCAGGCCAGAGAGGCCGGGATCAAAGTGATGGACCGTTGCAATCTCACCATACTCAACGAGCCTGGACAGGAAGACCTGGCGCAGTTTTTGGCCCAACATCAAGTGGAGGTCGTTGCCTCACTTCCTTGTTACAGTGAATCGAATGTGGACGAGCAGCGGGGCAAGGGCGTATTCGAAGGCAGTATTGAAGGCCTAAAAAAACTGAATCAACTGGGTTACGGGAAACCCGACAGTGTTCTGATTCTTAACCTGGTCTACAATCCCGTCGGACCCCATCTCCCTCCCTCCCAGTCTGCATTGCAAGCCGATTACAAGAAACAACTCGATGATCAATTTGGTATCCAGTTCAATCAGCTCTTTACCATCACCAATATGCCTATCAAACGTTTTGGCAGCACGCTCAT
>JAOUPJ010000083.1 GCA_029879945.1 Gammaproteobacteria bacterium | reverse complement strand
GCCATCCAATAAATCCAGCCTTTGATCCAGGAGCAGAAGCAGGGCCACGATATTGATGATAAATAGGACGGGATATTCACGTCGCAGCAGTTTGGAGTGCACGGCCAGGGGGGCAATCAATACGGTCGCACCCAGGACTAGGGCGATATTGGTAATATTCGAACCGATGGCATTGCCTACGGCAAGCCCGCTGGACCCGTCCCAGGCGGCAATGGCGCTGACCAGCATCTCGGGGGCAGAGGTGCCAAAGCCCACGATGACCATGCCAATGATGATAGGGGCGACCCCCAATAGCTTGGCCAGTCCGGCAGCGCCCAGTACGAATTTGTCGCCCGCCCAGACTAGCAATGCAAACCCGGCGACGACTGCTGCGACTTCTAACAAAATGAAACTCCAATCCCTAGAGAGAAAAATAATTCAGTGCGATACCCGCAAACACGATGGCTCCAAACCAGTTATTATTCAAAAATGCCTTAAAGCACTGTTGACGTTCCCGATTTCGAATCAAGGTTTGTTGGTAGATAGCGAGAGCTGTACCGACCGCCAGACCTGAATAGTAAAAAACGCCTAAGCCCTGGTGTTGGCCCACAACGAACAAGCCAGCAAGGGTGAGCGCTTGTAATAGGCCTATTATGACACGGTCCGCGTCCCCAAAAAGAATGGCGGTCGATTTGACGCCGATTTTGAGATCGTCCTCCCGATCCACCATGGCGTACATGGTGTCATAGGCGACTGTCCACATCAGGCTAATGAAAAACAGGACCCAGGCGATGGGTTCTACGGTTCCAGTCTGGGCGGCAAAGCCCATGGGAATGGACCAGGCAAAGGCGGCACCCAAAACCACTTGGGGTAGATGGGTATAGCGTTTCATAAAGGGGTAGATAGCGGCCAACAAGGCACCGCCGAATGACAGGGCGATGGTGAGCCAGTTCATGGTCAGCACCATGGCGAAGGCGGTCAGGCACAATGTTACAAATAATAGAAGCGCTTCCTTGGGGGGGATCTTACCCTGGGCCAGGGGGCGGTTTTGGGTGCGCTGCACGTGGCCGTCAATATCTCGGTCGGCGTAGTCGTTTATCACACAGCCTGCTGACCTCATTAATAAAACACCGGTTGTGAAAACCACTAATACGGCGATATGGGGGATGCCGTCGGCCGCTAGCCAAAGGGCCCACAAGGTCGGCCAAAGCAATAAGAGAATTCCCACGGGTTTATCCAGCCTCATCAGGAGGGCGTATTGTTTTAGGCGCTCTGATAGTGTGAGTGCGCTGTTGTTAACAGACATGGTCTTTTTCTCGGGCGCTGGATTGTTTCGTTGCGGAAGCGGCTTGCTTCTGCGAAGTTGGGGCGAACATGGCGGGTAAAAATATTTCATTCACCAGCAGTGGCCCACCGCTGAGTTTAAAGACCGAGCGACGCCCCCAAAGTTCGTTTTTTTCTTCGCCCTTTTGAGCGAATCGGTAAAGTCGATGTCGGGACTCAATTTTGGCCACTTCGATGGGGTCTCGACTCAAACACGCTTGAGAAAACAGATAGGCACCGAGTGGTTTGTTTCCCAAGCGGGTTAGCACATTGAGTGGTCCGTAGAGATGGGCCAAAGGGATAACCGTACGTGCGAAGACCCAGGGTTCGCCTTTGCAAATCAGGTGGACGTGTCGGATATAAGCCGGTTGATTGGGGCTGACGCCCAAAACCTGGGCCTCGCTGCGCAACGGACGCGCCCAGTGGCAGGAATCCACTCGCACAGAAAAATCACCTTCGCTCGCTTCAATGAGCCTCGCAGTGAGTGAAGCCTGGTCTACCAGCCACGGGCGAACTCGCTTTGGTGCGCGGCGCAAAAAAAAGCCGGTGGCCTGCTTCCAAAGGGCCTCTTGAGCGCGGTAAGGGTGAAAAACTGCCGACATTTTAACCCGAATATTGCGGTTGGAACGGGGTTTATACACAATATCGCCCCTCAGTGAAAGGGCGAAGCCTTATACATCCCGATATTGTAGCCCTTTGTTCACCCAGCGTCTGATCAAAGGTGCAATGGATTGGGGATGATTGCGGATGAGCTCGTCGGCCAATTTCTGCACCACAGGAATCAGGGCTGCATCTTCAGTGAGATCCACGAGTCTAAAGCGCAAATCACCGGTTTGTTTGGTGCCAAGAAATTCCCCAGGCCCGCGTAGTTCCAGGTCTTTTTCGGCGATCACGAAGCCATCGTTGGTGTTGCGCATCACCGCCAGGCGCTGCTTGCCTGTTTGCGAGAGCTTGCCTTGGTAAAGCAACACACAGCTGCTTTGGGTGTTGCCGCGGCCCACGCGTCCGCGCAATTGATGGAGTTGGGAGAGGCCCAGTCTTTCGGCATTTTCAATAACCATAAGGCTGGCATTGGGCACGTCCACCCCCACTTCGATGACGGTGGTGGCCACCAGTACCTGAATCTCGCCGGCCTTGAAACGCTGCATGACCGCGTCTTTTTCCTGAGCCTTCATGCGTCCGTGCACCAGCCCCACCGAAAAATCCGCAAGTGACTGGCTCAGTAACTCATAGGTGGGATTGGCGGCCTGGGCCTCCAGGAGTTCGGATTCGTCAATGAGGGGGCAGACCCAGTAGACTTGTCTGCCCTCGGCGCAACCTTGTCGGATGCGCTCAATGACTTCATCTCGTCGCTGATGGGGCACGACCACCGTCTCGATAGGTTGGCGACCCTTGGGCATTTCATCGATGATGGACACGTCCAGGTCTGCGTAGAAAGTCATGGCCAGGGTGCGGGGAATCGGTGTGGCGGTCATCACCAATTGATGAGGGGTGAGACCATTTTGTTTTCCTTTATTACGCAAGGACAAGCGCTGGTGTACACCGAAGCGGTGTTGTTCGTCCACAATGACCAGCCCCAGTTTGTTGAACTCCACGGCGTCTTGAAACAGGGCGTGGGTGCCGACGACGAGCGCATCGTCTCCGTTTTCGATGCGTTCAAGTTGTTCTTTTCGCTTTAGGCCTTTCAGGCTACCGGCCAGCCAGCCGGTTCGTATGTCCATGGGCTGCAGCCAGTTACGAAAATTACTCAGGTGCTGCTCGGCCAAGAGCTCGGTGGGTGCCATCACGGCCACCTGGTACCCGGCTTCTATGGCCTGCAGGGCAGCCGCTGCCGCGACCAGGGTTTTACCGCTGCCCACGTCTCCTTGAACGAGCCGTAGCATGGGCACGCCACTGTCCAGGTCTACCTGGATTTCCTTTATAACTCTTTGTTGTGCTTGGGTTAATTCAAAGGGCAAGGCACTGCGTAGGCGTTTTTGCAGCAGACCTGCGGCGATCAGCACGGGTGCGGGATTTTTGCGGGCACGGGCACGCAGGCGCTTCAAGACCAGGTGATGAGCAAGCAATTCCTCCAACTGCAGTCGCCTTTGGGCTGGGTGTTGGCGTTGTTGTAATAGCCTTTGATCCATGGAGACAGAAGGTTGATGCAGGGTGAGTAAGGCTTGCGCAAGACTGGGCCAGTTGCGGGCAATGAGTAGGCGCTGAGGAATGAATTCTTCCACGGCTTCGTGTCGTTGAAGTTCATTGAGTGCACTTTGAATCAGATTACGGAGTTGTCGTTGGCTCATGCCCTTGATGGTGGGATAGACGGCAGTGAGGGTTTGCGTAGGCACGAAGGGATTCCCTTCGCAGGCCAGGTACTCAGGGTGGATCATTTCCAGCCGGTCGCCTACGCGACGCACCTCGCCGTAACAACGGATGCGGAGTCCGTCTTTCAATCCCTCTTGCTGCGATTTACTAAAGTGGAAAAAGCGTAGCCACAGGTGGCCCGAGCCATCAGAAAGGTACACCAGCAGACTGCGTCGGCGTCCAAACTGGAGCTGAGTGTATTGGATCTCGCCTTCCACAATGGCCTCGTCCCCCATCCTCAAGGTGCCCAGTTTGCGAATTCGGCTACGGTCCTGGTAGCGACTGGGTAGATGCAGTAGCAAGTCCAAAACAGATTCGATACCCATTTTGGCCAGGGTCTGCTGACTACGTGGGCCCACCCCGCGTAAATCAGACACGGGGCGTTCGGCCAGCGATTTTTCAAGGTCGGTACTAAGCATGGTGGCTGGCATTTTAAAGTGTTTATGCAAAGCGGGCGACAATAAGGAAGGGAGTCATTGCCGAAATTGCTTGAAATGGGCAAAACCTTGCCGCAGAAAATTTAATTAGTCATTAAAAACAGCCAATTACATGCGTGGCATGATTGCTGAACAAGTCACGGAAAGACTAGAGACACACTATGGACAGATACCATTCTAAATTCGATGTCGCCACCCTTGTGGGCCTGATCTTTGGCGTGATCGTGGTGACTGCCGCCATGACGGCCATGGCAGGGGTTGGTACCTATTGGAATCTGCCGGGCTTGCTCATTGTTTGTGGTGGCACCCTGGCGGCGGTGCTCATCAAGTTTCCCATGCGAACCAGTTTAAAGGCCTTTTCAGACGGGCTGTTTACTTCGTTTCGCGATAGAACTGAACACCCTCACAATCTGATTCGAACGGCAACACACTTGGCGACGGTGATGCGTACCAAAGGCCCTCTGGCGCTGGAAATGGTGATGGTTAAAAACCCGTTTTACAAGCGTGGCGCGCAACTCATGGCAGACGGACACGGTTTGCCTTTCCTGCTCAAGACCCTGAACACCGAGATGAACCTCTCATTGGAGCGCACCCAAATGAGTGAGCGTGTCTACCGCGCGATCGGCGACTCGGCACCGGGTTTCGGCATGATCGGCACCCTGGTGGGACTGGTGCAGATGCTTGCCCACATGGAAGATCCGACCCAGATCGGGTTGGGCATGGCGGTCGCTCTGTTGACCACGCTGTATGGGGCGATTATCGCCAATCTGTTTGCCAATCCCATTGCCGACAAGTTGCAGATGCGTGCACATCGAGAATACCGCAACAATTCATTGATTCTTGATAGTTTCGTACAGATTTTCGAGAAACAGAGTCCGCGTGTGATCGAAGACATGCTGGAACCTTACCTATCTGTGGTGCCACCTAGCCCTGAGGAAAAGGCCGGCCGTTTCTACAAACGTAGACGTGCAAGACACAGGCATGACCATGAGCCTAGTTAATCCCGCCTTTAGCAATGCGACGCGCAATAACGTTAACCGCTCTACTTGGATCACGTTTGCGGACTTAATGGCCTTGCTGCTCACGTTTTTCATTGTGATTCTCGCCGCCTCGAACCTGGATACCGACAAGTTCGATGCAATCACCGACTCCATGGAAAAGGTCTTTGGTGTGGATGAAAAGGTGTCAGACAAGATTGTGGAACTAAATCCGGTTCCGGAACACAATCCTGAACCTGTCGCACAGGAAGTGATTGCACCCATTGTAACGCAGCGTTCAGTGATGGACATACTCAAGGAAGAATTGGCCCTGGAAGTAAAACAGCAAAGGCTGGATATTGAAAAGATTGAAGACAAGGTGATTATCCGTTTCCCTGAAACAGCCACCTTTGATTCAGCCAGCGAAAATCTAAAACCGGGCCTGCAGGAAGTGATAGCCAAGGTCAGTACCGTGTTACAAAACACATCGGGCGAAATACAGGTATCGGGGCATGCCGATGGGGTCCCTATTAATACCTTTCGCTTTCGCTCTAACTGGGAACTTTCTTCAGCGCGCGCGGTAAGCGTGGTGCATGCCCTGCTAAAAGATGAAGATCTGGATAGTACCCGTTTTGTGGCGCAAGGTTTTGGCGATTCCAGACCTATCAGCGACAATACCACTGAGAAAAATCGTCACAAGAATCGTCGAGTCGAAATCGCCATTACTGATCAAGAGGTACTGGTGCCCCGTAAAATTGAACGTGATGAAGTCTCAAAGCCCGAGCAGGTCCCTACATCTGAGAACCGTGCCTCTTCCAGTACTCGTCCTTGAGTTTTTTCACCAAGCCAGCCAGTAAGAGCAGGCCAATCAAATTGGGTATGGCCATCAAAATATTGGTGGTATCCGCGATATTCCATACCAGATTTAACGGAACCGCGGCCCCTACGACGACAAGCAGGGTATAGACGAGTCTATACAGCGTGACGGATTGCTCACCAAAAAGGAATGTGGCGGAGCGATCACCATAGTACGACCAGGCGATGATGGTTGAGAAGGCGAAAAGTGAAAGCCCTATACCCACTACCCAGGCTCCAGCGGTTCCCAGTTCCTGACTAAAGGCGTAAGCCGTGAGGGATGCGCCCATGACCCCCTCCGGTTTGGTCTCCCACGCGCCGGTAACAATAATAACCAGCCCTGTCATGGTGCAAATAATAAGGGTGTCGATGAAGGGTTCCAACATGGCGACCAGTCCTTCTCTAACCGGCTCATCCGTTTTGGCGGCAGCATGGGCCATGGGTGAAGAGCCCAGCCCGGCTTCATTGGAAAACAGCCCTCGGGCCACGCCCCAGCGAATGGCTTCCCCTACCGCCGCACCACCTACCGCCCAGGGATTGAGGGCATAGTTGATCACGGTGCCCAAGGCTGCCGGGATTTCACTGATGTGATTAATCAAAACAAACAGGGCGGCAGAGATGTAAAAGATAGCCATGAACGGAACGATCGTTGAGGCGACGACCGCGATGCGTTTTATCCCGCCCAATATGACCAGACCTACGCCGATGGCCATGATGACACCAATGATCCAGCCCTCTCCTTTAATTTCTGGCCAAATAAAACTAAGTCCGTCCACCACCGAATTGGCCTGCACCATATTGCCAATCCCAAAAGACGCAATCAGCGCAAAGAGGGCGAAGGCGCTGGCGGTGCGCTTCATTTTGAGCCCATGAAACAAGGTGTACATGGGGCCGCCAGAAACGCGGCCATCGGCCGAGATATGACGAAAATTCAGCGCAAGGGTGCATTCGGTGAATTTGGTGGCCATGCCGAAAAAGGCCGTTACCCACATCCAGAACAGGGCACCGGGGCCCCCCAGGGAAATGGCCGTGGCCACGCCGGCGATATTTCCGGTGCCGACCGTGGCGGAAAGTGCCGTGGAGAGGGCTTGAAAGTGGGTGACTTCACCTGGATCTCCCGGCTTGGCATATTTTCCGCGCACCAGGTTCACGCTGTGCTTAAAGCCGCGAAACTGTATTAGCCCCATGCGAATAGTGAGGTAGAGTCCTGTGCCAAGGAGAACAGCAAGGGTAATCTTGCTGCCCCAAAGGGCACCGGCAATTTCGCCGCTAAGGCTGGTGAGAAAATCCATTTTTTACCTCACTTTTGTCACACTATTGGTCTGGTTTTTGAAGCATTTGCATTACAAAGTTTAGCGTTTTCTCAGCAAAAGATAAGGCCTTTTTTGGGTTGGGCGATCTAAAGTTCGTTTTCAAGTCTCCGCTATCTAAAGAATGCCAAAGGTGAATTTGTAAAGGATGACTATCATGAATGCCGTTTTAGTAATCAAGGACGAAACAGCCAGAGGAGAGCAGATCAATACTGTACGTTTGAGCCTGGTGTCGGAAAGGCTCAGTGTTAAGGAGTTGATTTCACGTAGAGTTCAGCAAGAGGTTGAACAATTTAACCTGAAGCGGCCCGTCTGTTTTAAGGCACTTGTTAAACCCAAAGATGCCGAAGAAACCACACAGGGATTTCGCTTAGCCGTGCATCATGATCTGGATTGGGAGATTCAAGTAGAAACAGCTATCGAGGCTTTCAAGCAAAAGTGTTTTTTCATTATGGTTAATGGAAAGGAACTCAGTGATCTGGATGATGAAGTGGTGATTACAGACACCACGGAAATAAGTTTTATCAGGTTGATGCCCATTGTCGGTGGTTAAAAGGTCAGGTCTTGAAATTCATTCGCATAATAAGTGTAGCTGTTTTAATTGGATTGTGTATTGCTACGCTAGGCGATAGTTTTACCGCTACCAACTTCCTTCCAATTTTTGTGATTTCTACACTTTCTGCATTTCTTGGCCTGCTCATTAAAAATATAGGCAATTCAGATTCAGCTAGTTCGCAAGTCAAAGATCTCGAGGTTTTCAAATTACTTGACCTAAATCCCAATGCAGTGATCCTATTAGAAGCCGATGCAGTGTCTGGTTGGCAGAATCCACGAATTGCTTACATTAACAAAGAATCGAGTCGTATATTAGGTTATTCAAAAAAGGAACTTATTTCCAAATCCCTTATTGATTTTGTCGATGGTGATAATTTTGTAGATAAAGAAATTGTTGATGCCTTGCTGGCCAATGAAAAAGTTACTTCAAGGGTGTTCAAATTTCAATGTAAGGACGGCAGTGATATTTCCCTTGTTTTAAATATGAAATATTTCTCAGGCTCGGAAGGTTCAACATTGAAAGTGCTGCTGATCGCTGAAGATGTTATTGGTAAAAAAAATGCGGAACGAGTGTTGTGGGATCTTTCCAGACGTTTGCACTTGATGTATCAGTCTACGCTTGCGGCAAATTCAGCTCAGGACTCAGGGGCTGTGCTACATTCTTTTTTGGTAGACCTGTGTGGATTTTATGATTGGAAATTTGCTCGCGCATATTTCGTGAAAAACGGTGGCTTAGACGGTCTTCAGGGGAAGCCCGTTGTATATTATCGCAGTATTAATAATGAAGATTTTGCTAAACAACTGAGTCAGTTAACTGGCGGGCAGAAATCTATTCATCAACTTCTACAAGAAGTGATTGAATCTAAAGAGGCAATTATAGTTTCAGATATTAGGAAGCGCGACTTTCTTCATTTAAAAGACGAAGAACTCTTGGGGGAGATGGGTCTGAAATCAGTTTGCGCTTACCCTGTAACGTGCGAAGGAAACATAATCGCAATTGCTGAAATTTTTAACGATGAAGAAATTGTAATTGATAGTGTAAACCACTATGTGATTGAACAGATTTGTGAGCATATTGGGCAGATCGTTGTGCGTAGAGAGGCTGAGCTAGAGCTGCTTTTAAGCAGGAAGCGGGTGGAGGCAGCTCAAAGTGTAGCAAATATTGTGTCTTGGGACTGGGATCTCAGAACTAATATTCTGGAACTATCTGAGGGGAGCGAAAAAATATTTGGCTTTCACGAAAAAAATCTTCAATTTTCAGTGGATGATTTTATTGGTGATGTTCATCCACTTGATAGGGAGCCGGTGCTGAAGGTGTTGGAAAATGTCTTGGCCGGCGAGCAAGTAGATTTTGTTGAATTCCGTTTTGTTTCGGAGTCTGGTGAGGAGCGAGTGTTATCGGGTTGTGGTGAAACGGCCCAATTTGAAGAAGGCGTGCCTATTCGGCTCATTGGAATTATTCAAGACGTAACCGAACGCGTAAAGGTTGATCGTGCAAAGCGGGAATTTATATCTACGGTGAGTCATGAGTTGAGAACTCCCATTACCTCTATCAAGGGATCGCTAGGGTTATTGTTGGGGGGGGTTATGGGTGAGTTAAATCCCGAAATGGAAAAAATGGTTTCCATTGCCAATCGAAATTCAGAGCGATTGTTAACTTTGATTAATGATATTCTCGATTTAGAAAAACTTGAAGCCGGAGATATGAGCTTTGATTTTAGGAAAATATCGGTCAATGAATTTATAGAAGAATCGGTTTCGGTCAATGAATCTTATGCCAAAGAAAGGTCTGTCAGTTTGACTTTTAGAAAGTTAGAACAGGATGTTTCAGTGCGAGGGGATTATAATCGCTTGTTGCAGGTTATGGCGAACTTAATTTCAAATGCCGCAAAATTTTCTCCCAAGGGTAGTGATGTGGAAATTAGTGCAGTAGAGTTTGGTCACTATGTTCGAATCAGTGTATCCGATGAGGGGCGTGGAATACCTGCTTCCATGAAAGAGACAATATTCGATAAGTTTACTCAAGTCGATTCGTCAGACAGCCGGAAAGTGGGAGGAACAGGTCTGGGCTTGAGTATTGTTAAGTTTATCGTAGAAAAACATGGTGGATCAATTGATTATACCGCTAGAGAAAAGAGGGGAACGACCTTCTATTTCGAGTTAGACAAATGGGAGAACAGTAGTCAACAAGATTATCTTGGGCAGGTTCAAACCCTATATCCAGCTTACTCTCGAGTGAAGGGTGCCAAATAAATTCTTGTTATATCGCTATGACTCGATAGAAAAGACACGCGCAAGTTTACCCTCCAGTTTCCACTTGATATTGCAGTGCTGCAGTCGCATCCCATATTCTCTATCACTTCCTGTTTGATAGGCAGGTATGGGGTTGAGCGAAATAAGTTGCTCAATCAAACGACGCATTTCCATTCCATTTTGCAATGAAGCAAGTATTTGTTCTGCGTCAGCAGAAAATTCAACTTTACATTGACTTGTCGGGCGCTCGTTTGCAAATGCCGAATTGGCATCATGGATCGCATCGGCATAGTGTATATAGGGCTTTATGTCTAAGATGGGAGTGCCGTCCACCAGATCCAGTCCCCTTACATGCAGTTCAGTGAGTGCGTTACTGAATTTGACGCTTTCCAGTTCTACGCAAGAGATACCAATGGGATTAGGGCGAAATCCTGATCGAGTGGAAAAAACTCCGACTTTTTTATTTCCGCCCAGGCGAGGGGGTCTGACTACGGGTTTCCAATCTTGATTCTGATTACGATCAAATATAAACAGAAGCCAGATGTGAGAAAACATTTCCAAGCCTTTCCAGGCCTCTGGCATGCTGAATTCAGGATGAATGGCAACAACACCTGTGGCAGCGGACACCAAACCCGGCTGCCTGGGCACGCCGAATTTTTCGGGAAAGCAGGTTCGTGCAACACCGATTTCTGTCAGACTGAATGTTTGGCTCATTGTGCTGAGAAATTAAATGAGCCCGTCTACTGATCGGATATCGCCCAGGTATTGGCGCGTCAACACTTTACTTTCTTCCACTGCGGGTTGGTCAAAAGGATTGATGCCCATCAGTTCAGCGACGACCACTGTTTCCATTTCTAAGAGAATAATCAATTCACCCAAGGCATAGGCATCACGTTCGGTTAAGGCCAGGGTACGGTTCGGTCGGCCTCGTCTACTCAATGTGGTGCGTGTGGCCTTAAGTTCGGAGACAAACAATTCCCCAATGGTGTGACCCGCCAGGGGTTTAATAGCGGGTATGTTTTGAAAACGCATGGGAACGCGTCTTCCCTGAAAACGAAAGCTGGGGTCAGAAAGAAAAGTGACCAGCTTGTCGTCTGGTCCTTCCAGTAGTAATTGTAGTTGCGAGTGTTGATCGGTAACGCCGTGCGCTTCCGTAGGAGTGAGTCCACGATTTCTGCCACTGGCATCTACCTTACCCAGGCTTTCCGCCCACAGTTGACGAAACCAGTTCACCACAAAGCGTAGATTGTCTGCATAGGGCATTACTACACTGATGGTGCGACCTTTTTCAGAATGGAGGTATTGGGCTGCTCCCGAGTGGAAGGCTGGATTTTTCAAGATATCGTTTTGGGTGCATTGTTCTACCATGGATCTGGCACCCTCCATTACGCCATCGATATCCACGCCCCCCACATAGGCAGGAAGCAGGCCCACCACGGAAAGCACCGAGTAACGACCGCCTATGGCTGGATGCTCGATAACTTCGATTTTCAGTTCATCAGCCAGAAGGTATAGTGCGCCGTCTTTATTTTCCGTAACCACCAGGACATGTTCAGGCACACGCTCTCCCCCAAGCTGATGCTCCATCACCGGTAGCACTGTGAGAAACTGGCTAAGTGTTTCAGCGGTGTTGCCCGATTTGGAAATAACAAGGAGCATGGTCTCGCGCCAGTCCACGCTGTCCAGTTCTACTAATGTAGAGGGGTCGACGTTGTCATAAAAACGCACGCTGTTTAGCGGTTGATCATCACCCAGGGTGCGAACCAACATTTCGCCACCCAGTGAGGAGCCACCTATGCCGAAGACGATGGTCTCTTTGAAGTTACTGGCGATCCATTGGCCTTTTTTCTTGATGTCGACAATATTTGTGGTAGTCGGCAAATTTAAAAAACTGGTCTCCTTGTTGTGGACCCAGTTTTTAATTTGTATACGTAGCTTATCCAAACGAGGGGACAAGGCGGTAATATCCTGATCGGAAATGCCGCCATTGCCGATTTCATCTCTAAACAGATTTCGGGTGTCTATGGAAAGACGAGAAATGTGATCCACGCATTACTCCTTCGCTACTGGTTTCAAAACGAGTCCCGCAAGTGGCGGAATAGTTAGATTGATGGAACAGGGACGCCCCATCCACGCCTGTGGTTCTGCTGCGATGTTTGTCCCATTTCCTTGATTGCTGCCGCCATAGAAAGTGGAATCAGAATTCAAAAGCTCACGATACGTTGCGTTTTCTGGCACACCGATACGGTAATTATATCTTACTTCGGGCGTGAAATTGAGAATGACGATGA
>JAOUPJ010000341.1 GCA_029879945.1 Gammaproteobacteria bacterium | reverse complement strand
AAGAACTGTTCCACATTTTCTGGTAACACCGCGTCATGGCTTTGCCAGGGAAGGCCATATACTTTCGACACATCCGATATATGAATCAACCCATTTCTGTCATTGAGATATCCGCTACCGAAAGAGAGGCCGTCTTCGGAAAAGAGATTGCGCCCAAAACTAATGTACGGAAACCCCTCAGGTGCAGCCATTTCCACAAGCGTGGGAATAATATCAATATGAGCAGCGGCCCCATCCTTGAGTTGAGCCTCTGTTCCGATCACATCTGGCCCATAAAAAACCAGAGGCACTATCTGATTCTCCACTACATTTGAGCCTGGAAAATTCAAATCCAGTCGGGCAGGGTGATCTCCTGTAACCACAAACACCACGTCACTCAGATTCGCTGCCTTAGTTTCCATAAACTCAGCCAGGACCTTGTCGGCGTACCAGTGATGCCCCAGTGCTGTCATCACATCTGAGCGACCAGAGCGCACACCCTCGGGCAAAGATTGTATGTTATAGCCTATTTTTTCCAGATCGATATCGTAGGGACGATGATTTGAAGTAGAGAGTATAAAATTAAAACTGGGCTCGTCGTCATCCACTTTGGAGCTTGCAAAATCAAACAGGTATTCATCGTCCACGCCCCACTCATTGGTATGCGTACCGGCACTCATAGCACCACCGCCATAGATCTCGTCAAAACCTTGTGCAGGAAGAAATATATCCAGGCGTCGCCAACTAATGAAACCACCGTAAAAGAATCGGGTCTTGTATCCCAACTGTTTGAAGATATTGGCCACCGAACTGGGGTAGGGTTTTAGTGATTCTCTTTCCTGATTAACATAATAACCCACGGCCGGCATACCCGTTACCAGAGTATTGAGTGAGTCGATGGTACTATGGGTAATAGGAAGAACATTCGGAAAATAGATTCCCTTATCTGCCAGCTTCGATAAGCCATTTGAGAAACCGGCATCTCGATACTGAGGCAGCATGGTCCAACCGCTATAGCCTTCCATTAGAATAAAAAAAATGTGCTTTGGTTTTTTTTTGACAAGCGATGAGGGTGCCCCTGATTTTCGCGATAACACTTCATCTATATTAAACTGTGAACTCTCTACTTTTTTCCCCAATGCCCGTGCTGCCTCACTCAAATCCTTACTCGGCCAGTACTTTTCCAGTGCAGATTCATCGCTCTCGTAGTACATCTTAACGGTATGTCTCAAGGAGGTGAGGGGATTCATGGCCACCTTATTGAGAAACAAATCATTTGTAACATGGGCATGTTTTAAGGTTAATGGGGGGCCACCCAGAGCCGTACCGCCTCGCATTAAAAGGCCCAACATAACCAAGCTTAGTAAAATAAACACAGCCTTCTGCCAGGAACTTAATCTAAAAATCAGCCCATGTGAAAATAGATTTAGATCACGAACAATCCCGGTTTTAACAAACCGCCAAAGAATGAATGCGATAAAACCAAAGCCCACCATAGAGAGTATTGGATGATATTCTTTCCAAATTGTTAAAAGAATCGCTTTGGTATCATCATAAAAAAAACCAAACACCAGTTGATTGAAGTGGTCACCGTAGGTGTGAAAAAAAAATATATCGAAAAATAAAAGCAGACCACCGACAAAGACAAAACTCCAGGCTTCAACTGAACGAATCATCGAAGCCAGTCTGGCAATCGGAAAGTAGAGCACGAACAGGCTGACGAGAAATGAAAGCAATATCCAGGTGCAGGCGGTGGCGATATCGAATCGCAGGCCCATCCACAGTATGTCCAGATAGTCGGTGAAACCACTTTCATCAGCGATTTTTTCACTGAACAGGATCAGTAGCAAAACGCGAAAAATACCCAGGGTAAATACAATAGAGCTCAAAAGGCGCATGTCCTTTGACCATTGTTCCATCAATGCAGACCAACCGGTGGTGAGCCTCAAACCTTGTCCCTTTCGATTCGACGAATAATTTCAACTTTACTGCAATATGGGGCAATCATGCCTAACGTCAAGTCAGAATTGCTTAGATTGAAAGATTTTTGGGCAGAAACCATATGTGTTTCGATGACCAATATCCAACAGCGGCAATAATAACACGGAGAAATAGGTTTTTGGGGGAGGTTAGATAGACCACCACCTGAGCATGGGAGTGTCAGGCGATGGTCTGAGTAGAATTTATCCTTGCTGTTGTTTCTTTAGATTCGAAAGATATCTAAACACCAGCAGGTGCCCCAGCACGGCCGAACAGACTAATACGCCTGGCAACCAGATAAAAGGGAAAAAGGTGATCCACACATTGGGAAAATCGCCTTTCACCAGTTGCATGGGATGAGGCATGGAAAGTATTCCGGTAAGTACTACGTTAGTGAGTAGCAACAGCCCCATGATATTCCAGGCCTTGATCAGGCCTGGAGACGCTTTACCTTTCAACACCATCACCGCAAGGACAATCGCTGTAATCCCGGTAATAATGTCGAAGTTTCGTCCCAGATAGGTCATTTGCACGATAGTGATTTCTTCCGCGTAGGCACGGTGTATCATGAATTCCACCGGGATACGAAAGGCCTGGTAGGCAATCAGCAGCCACAAAGGAATATTTTGGGAAAGCATCGTTCCTGGCTTGGTGTAGGCGATCAAGATAGTTAGAGCCAACAATACCAGAAAGAATCGCAAACCGGGGGGAGGAAAACTCTCGAAGGTGTGCGCCCAGTCCTGATGACCCACCACGGCACTCACTGCCAACCATGCAAACACAAGTACCGCTGCAACCGCGGCAGCCTTTACACTAAAACCCCGGCTCCCAGGCCGGCCCATTGCCATGGCACCAGCGCCATAGGCTCTTCCACTCGCCCAAACCCACCAAACGGCCAACGCCACTGATAGCCCGATAAAACCCGATTGCACAAAACCCGATGGGACTGCATTCAATTCCATACCGATCTCCTACTTTTATATTCTTTTAGACAAAAATCGAAAGTTCTCAATATTTGCCCTTCGTTATCGACATATACTAAACTATTACTTAGTGATAGTTAATACTATTAAATATTATTAGTAATAATCTGTCAAGAAAATTGGAGATCATTTTGAGTAGCAAGCGCTGTTATCATCAATTTTGTGGACTCGCCAAGGCCATGGATGTGGTCGGTGAACGCTGGACCTTGTTAATTATCAGAGACTTACTGTTAGGGCCCTGGCGCTACTCGGATCTACAGTCCAGGAACCCCGGCATCACCACCAATCTTCTGGCAAAACGCCTTAACGAGATGGAAGAGACTGGACTGATTCAAAAACAGAAACAGTCTTCAGTGGGCTCTCCCCATGTCTATGAGCTGACGGAGCTGGGTAGAAAGCTGGAGCCCGCCGTTCTGGCCCTGGGGCAATTCGGATTCAACTTCATGACAAAGGGGCCTGAACCGGGCGACCAACTTGATCCAGGACGCGCGCTGTTAAACCTAAAAAAACGCTATCTAGGAAAATCGGAAGGCGCAATGGCGTTTGAATTCATCAATATGCCTTGCGCAGAAGAAGTTATCCCCTATATCGTCAAATATGATCCCGACTATGTAGACATTCGCTATGGGCAATCCAGCTTTCA
>JAOUPJ010000340.1 GCA_029879945.1 Gammaproteobacteria bacterium | reverse complement strand
TCGACTTCGCCAATGCCCTATTCGATATACTCTTTGCTCGCAATGACACAGTGACAATAGTTCAGGCTGTTCTACTAACGGGAATTCTCTTTGCGGGACTCTACCTGTTCGCCGTTGTACCTTCCTTTTTGTTACTCAGAAACAGTCCCCACAAAATCGAAAACGAGTCTCTGGCAAGAAATCAGATTCGCAAAGAGATTCTGGCCTCACTGCGTTCAGTGCTAGTCTTCGCCTTGCTGGGCGGCATCACGTTCAACTTCTTGAAACAGGACTGGTTACGTGTCAATGGGGATATCGCAATACACCAATGGCTAATCGAAATTTTACTTCTCTATCTGTGGAACGAGATGCATTTTTATTTTAGTCACCGACTACTACATGTTCGTCCCCTGTTCCGTTATATTCACAAAGTGCATCACCAGTCCAGAATCGTCACCCCTTTTTCCACCTGGAGCTTCCATTGGCTAGAGGCGGCGATCCTGGGGTCCGTGTTGCCCTTGGCAATCCTTATCTATCCCTTCTCGGTGTGGTCCCTGGCCCTGTTGCCGGTGATTTCTCTGTTCTGGAACATCATCGGTCATAGCAATGTTTGCAGCACTAATCCTTTTCTGGGCATCTTCTCCCAGGCTAGCGCACGCCACGCCATGCACCACAAGCATATTGATAGAAACTTTGGGTTTTCCTTGCCCTATTTTGATAGATGGCTTGGCACCTCGATAGAACGCGGAACAAGTCCCCCATAATGCCCTTAGGCGGAGCAAGACCCTTTCTCCCACCTCGTTTTTTGCTTTTTTGCTTTTTTGCAAACATAACTTGCCATTATTGCTAATTTATTTGCTTTTAAGCAAGAACGATAATAGAGACAGGTAACAAGAGGAGCAAATGATGAACACCTTGATCAAACCTGAAATCGGCACAACGCTAATGCGGATTTCACTAGGTATCGTATTGATATTTCATAGTATTTATCTGAAAATGATGGTTTTCACCCTGGCCGGAACCGCCCAGTTTTTTGACTCCATCGGCCTGCCGTCGACTCTGGCCTACGGGGTATTTGGCATTGAAGCAGTGGCTGGGATCGCATTGGTCCTGGGTTACCAGACGCGCGTCTTCACCGCCATGGTAATTCCTGTGCTACTGGGGGCCACCTGGGCCCATTCGGCGAACGGCTGGTTGTTTACCAATGCCAACGGCGGTTGGGAATATCCATTATTCCTGACCATGGCGGCAGTGGCGCAGTTTTTCCTGGGGGACGGGGCCTATGCCCTATCAAAGCGGGTAAAAAACTTCACCGTCAGCACGAGCGTGGAGGTATAAGGTCCATTGACGAAGGCTGGGCAGTTCTTTCTGCCCAGTCTCACTAAATAAAGTTAGGGAACGATGGTATATTTTTTCGCAATCGCCACATTCATCGCCTTGGTCTTGATCGCTGGAAAATGGAGAGACCACAAACTCTATTACGCAGCAGTATTAGTGGGAATCGCTTTGTTTTATCTGGCCTTCGCTGCTATAGAACCCTCACTGGAATTGTTTTTAAAGGAAGCCGGCTTTGTTGCAATCTTTAGCTTGATTGCAATTTTCGGCAGACGCCATTCACTGCAACTCATTGCTTTGGGCATATTCACGCACGGTCTGTTCGACTTTTACCATGACATGTTTTTTGTGAACCCCGGCGTGCCCAGCTGGTGGCCCGTGTATTGTGCTGTCGTGGACATACTGTTAGGCCTGTGGATCGCAGCGGAATTTTTTCGAACAAAAGCAATAAGAACCTAGGTTTCACCGCCCTTCGGATATTCTCGATCGATCCCTGCTTCCCTGAAAATTTTTTTCATTGAATGACGAGCCCAATATTTTACGTTTCCCTGCCTTACAGGGAAGCGGGGGTATGTCGGATAGTAAGGGTTAAATTCCTCAGTTCCCCTTTGTCTCCCGTTATTGAGTGGACGCCATGATAGGTGCCAGCCGCCTGCCAACGCGCATAGACATCGCCAGTAAGAATACTCCAATTGGTGTACTCCAAATCACCTTCGTCATTCTTTGGAAGATCAAACTCAAACAGGTTTCCTGCGCCACTTTCCGTCGGACCACCATACGTGCAATGTATCAACAGTGGATGACCAACAAATGAGAAATCTTTCGCAACCAGCCGTGACTCTACGGCTGTTTTCCCTCTCTGCAAATTAAAATCTAACTGGAGATATTGGATAGCCCCTCTAAAACTTAACTCACCCACAGTGGCCGAGCACGTTGGATCATCAAGTTGAACTGAAACATCAGTAACACTTACAGTACCGTAAGGATCTGGAACAAACTCGTTGGAGATTACAGTATCGTTGAAATCGAGCACATATGTCTCTTTTACTGTTACTTCATAATCCCAAAGGTCTTTAAAATAACCAACCAAGGTATAATCATAGTCAACTTCAAAGGATAGACAGGCCACCATCAGGTCAAGATTAATGAGTGTTACACTGGCGGGATGAGGTAGATATTGAATATATTTATCTAATTTTATCATTTCGACTATTTGAGTCAGATCATGTTCTTCCTTGCAGAGTCTAAAGGCTTCTTCTTGTATCACTGCAACAACTTGAGAGACATAATCCCAACCCAGTTCCACTAAAGGATCCAATTCCGATGTACCTGGAATCCAACCTTCTAGTTTTTGTAACTCCGCTAGCCAAGCCAGAAAGTTCGCTGTCGACTCAACAAATTTTTCTATTGATTTAGATTCCCTGGCATCAATAAATCCGGGCCTGATTTCAAGAAACCATGAATAATTAAAAGCAGCGATCAATTCTTTGGCATCTTCGTCGCTCAAAGTCTCATTGCCTAGCAATGCTTTATACAAAACTATCGCCATAGCTTGACTAAGCTTCTCCGCAAGCAAGGTCGGTACATGATTCTCCTGAACTCCAATCTCTTCCGGACTCGGTAGCGTTATGCCATAGCCACTAAAATGATTGACGCTCAATAAAAGGGAGTTTGCAACGACCTTGTGGGGATAAAGAAAAAACTCCTCCCCCGATCCAACATAGCCATATCCCGCGAGCGAATCGGTACTCGTCATATTTGGGAGTTGAATTTGGAGGAAAGCCTCCTTGGCCAACGTTAGCCCACTTGGTAAAATCTCCACACCCGCAATCATCCCCTCTTTAAAAGGGAGCTCCGCGCTTTGTAAAGGAATGAGGCTAATATTAGCGGGAGAGATTAATGCGTTTTCTGGAAAAGTAAGCGTATACACTACACCTTCAGCTGAAGTGGCGGTGAGTGTTCCGCCAGTGGAGGTGACTCGTGCTTCCACTGATTTGGTAGTATCTAATACACGAGTGATGCTCACGGGACCAAGAGGTGTTTTTGTAGATCTAGGCAGTGAACTTTCATCACCGCCACCGCCGCAGGCAGTGAGTACCATACTCAAGAATAGAGGACGGAGAATAAAAGAAAGTCTTCCAGTTAATGATAACTCTTCCATGCGCTTCTGGCCCTTATCAAAATCGCTATCTACTTTTTTCATTCTACAAACAACAACGGGGTTATTCTAATTAAAATAAACTATGGGCTATATAGCTTCACGGCCCTTGCT
>JAOUPJ010000422.1 GCA_029879945.1 Gammaproteobacteria bacterium | reverse complement strand
GATCAAAGAAATCGATTCACCCTCGCCAACGGTGATCTTGGTGTTGGAGAGTGTGATTTCACCATTCTGTTGGGGCACCTTGTCTAAAAAACCCAGTTTTGTTGGATTTCCATCGACTAAGAAATCACTACCAGTATTAGTCGCCGCGTAACGAATCCCTCCCTCAAACTCAATATAGTCTGCTGTGCTAACGTGAAACGATCCCATAACATTCACACTGGAGCCATTTCCAAACACCATTCCGTAAGGATTAACAATCCACAAATTCGCTCCCTGAACTTCACTCGCAATGGAGCCGTCTATAAGGGAAGGAGAACCACCTGTAACCCTCGCTATGAGATTATCGTACCTCGCCCCTGAGCTATTGGTGAAAAGAAGCGTGTTGCCCGCTTCCACATTCATATTGGAAAAGCTGAAAAAGACATTGGGTGCAGCAAATGTATTGCCATCGGATGCATCGACTAGATAAGTGTTGTTCACATCAAGATCAACAGAACCCGACGCTCCCTGCGTGCCATCATACACAACCTCTGCATGCGCAACTGCAGAAAACAGTAGAATCAATAGGGTGCTTAATCTTTTCATTTTATTCGCTCAACACAAATCTATAACATTAAAGTAAAAAAATCGAAATTTGCTATTCAATATGAAGCTCGTAGTCTGTTAAAACGCCGGACGCTGCAGACGCGTCTAAATAAATCCAGAATTCACCGTTTATAGGGGTTACACTACAAGTCACGCCTCCTGTCTGATGACAAAAAAGTCCTTGATACGGCGAATTAAACACATAGAGATCCACCAATTCCGAGAAAGGAGTATCTCCCAGCCCTGAGAGTCTAACAGAGTAAGTAGGGCCAATGACTATCCCGGTCACTTGAAAAAATTGACCACTCATCCGCGCAATGCTGCCGCCCGGAGATGTATAAGGCAAAGGACTCGCCACGATTGAAGCGGGTGCATTGAGTTCAATATCGATATCCACGGTATTAAGCGTGGTGGCTGTACTCGCATCCAGTGTTAGGAACAACTCCCCACCCTCGTTTGCGTTAACAACACAGACTTCAGAATTGAATGCCAAGCCTGAAACACAGTCATTGGGGGCAGCTACAACTAGAGGTTGTTTATAGACCTCTAAGCCCAGCGTCGCATCGTCGACACCCAAAACATTAACGGTGTAGCTGGCACCTGCGATTAATCCAGTCACGCGATAGAAACTTGTTGTTCCGGCAGGAACGTCCAAACCAGAGGCCTCTTTACCTGCGGCCACGTAACTCAAATCCGTCATTCCATCGGGGAAATCGACAACTTTGAAATCGTATGTCGCGGTGAGCCCGGTAATCTGCGCGGCATCCACTGTCGCTCTGACAAGTCCATCGTCATCGCTTAGATAACAATAGCGATCTGTGGCGTTGTATTTAGCCGCAGCACAGCTATTTAAGGAACCAGCAACGTTACTATCCACTGTCATCGTCAACTGATCGCTGGGGTTCTGCATGAATACAAAGTAACCTTGCGCGGCTGTTATGCTCACATCGTACTTACGCTGAGATACGCCAACCGTTTCCGCTGGTAAAAATGCAGGCGTGACGATAGCATCCACATTGACTGTTGACGGCGCATTGCGAACCAACAGAGTAGAATTGGCTAAGGCCAAGCTTTGATTGGCGGCTCTCACATAAAGTTCATTGCCCTCATTTGCAAAGGAATGAACATACTCGTTGATCAAATTCGTTTGCACGGTTCGGCCGTTCAAAATTGGATTAACCCAGAATGGATTGTCATACACATGCAGGTCCATATTGCCTGTCATTTGAGCCAGCGAAACCTCTTTTTCCAGCGCGCCCAATGAGGTAATACGATAGTACATCTGTTTACCTGATGCTACCGTAACAGCCTGCTCAATGTCTAAGGCCCCCGAAATAACGATTGGCTGTATAGCCGGGATTTCTGCACGCAAATCAAAGCTGGCGCTGGTGCCCAAATTGACGTTACCCACGCTGATAAACACTTCACCCTTGGGATTGGTGGTCACCCAGCAATAGTCTCGGGCCGGTGATGCAAAATCGGCTGAACAACTGACACTGGAAAACGCATCGGAGTAGACGATGAATTCCACATCCGTGCTGACATTATTCACGCTTATCAGGTAGCTGGTAGACGGTGCTAAGCCTGTCAGATAGTAATCTGCCCGAGATTCACCGATCGCCAATCTCTGGGTCGTAAACACGTAGTTGGTAGCCGGTGCGGTAACGCTTGCACTCGTAAAGTTATTGCTGGTAACGCCCAAAACAAAATCGCCCCCGGCAACCGTGCTCAGACGAATAAATAGTTGACCATTTCCACTCGTAGTTACTGTGCACGTTTCCGTGTCTAGTCCGGTTTTTATCGGACCGCAAACATTGGTCACGCCATCCACAGACACAGACATGTCTATATCGCCCGTTAAACCGGAGAGCAACAAGGTATAGCCGGTACTCGGCGTTAGCCCCCCAACTCGATATAAGATAGTTGAGGACGCGGCCAGGTTTGTAGATAAAGGTAGGCTGGTGTCTACATATTCCTTGAACTCGATATTTACACTGCTGGCGCTTGCGTTGGAACTCGTATCCAGCATGTAATACAAGG
>JAOUPJ010000081.1 GCA_029879945.1 Gammaproteobacteria bacterium | reverse complement strand
TCAGCCCAAGCTGCTGATATGCCACCTCTGGCTAAGAAGAGCGGTTGTACTGCTTGTCACGCTATTGACAAGAAAGTTGTTGGTCCAGCTTGGGCTGACGTTGCTAAAAAGTACAAAGGCGATGGCGGTGCTAAAGCTGCTTTGGTTGACAAAGTTAAGAAAGGCGGTAAAGGAAACTGGACTAGCGTAACTGGTGGCGTTCCAATGCCTCCTTACTCTCCACGAGTTTCTGATGCAGACATCGAGTCTCTCGTTGACTTCGTCTTGGGTCTATAATCTGAGTTTCAGATTTTCCGAGACCAACAAAAAAGCCGGTTTTACCGGCTTTTTTGTTTTTTAAGCTTCGAAACTTACCAAGTGAAGATTTCCCAGGCTGGAATGAGCATTTTGGGTGAAAATTCAGTCACCCTTCGATCAAAGTCTCCATCCCCATCGGCATCAACGAGAAAATAGGGCTTACCTTTTCTCGGGGTCACCTTGATCATAAAGAGTTGACCGGCTTTGCGAAATTCTTCTATTCGACCATCGTCACTGGGGACAATGACTACTTCAGGCCTCAATTCCTGATCCGTGGCCGCAACGGCATGGGCATCCGCCAGGAGTAAGACCGCAACAAAGGCGATTACTGTAAATAATATGCTTCTCATGTCGTTTATTATACACAGTAAATACCGACCTGAGGCAAGCAAGAATTATTAGAGATCGAGCATCACTTCCTGTTCTTCTGCAGAAGGCTCAAACCCACTGTGTTCATAGTGTGAAAATATCGCTTCTACGATCTCCTTAGGGGAGTCGAGGATCTGCATTAAATCCATATCAGACTCGTCTATGGTTTTTTCAGGTATAAGCGTATTTCGGAACCAATTTAGTAAGCCCTCCCAATATTGCCCTTCAACCAAGATTATTGGGATCTTTCTGGTTTTGTGTGTTTGTATGAGGGTTAAAATCTCAGCCAACTCGTCCAATGTGCCAAAACCTCCCGGCATTACCACATAGGCAGCGGCATATTTCACAAACATCACTTTACGAGAAAAGAAATGACGAAAGCTAAGGGAGATATCCTGGTAGTCATTTCCGCTTTGTTCATGGGGTAGTTGGATGTTCAAACCGATACTGGGTGACTTGCCTGCCAGAGCACCTTTATTGGCAGCCTCCATAATTCCGGGGCCCCCGCCACTGACTACACTGAACCCGGCATCGGAAAGTGCTCGGGCTATGTCTTCTGTGAGTTTATAATAACGATGGTCCACAGGAGTCCGGGCTGAACCGAATATACTAACCGAGGGTTTTATCTGCGCCAGTCTTTCAAAGCCTTCTACGAACTCGGCCATAATCTGAAAGATTTTCCACGACTCCTTGGTCAACATGGAATCATTTATGGGATTCAAGCTTGGATGTGATAGTTTGTGTTGTGCTGTCATATGGCTTCCCTCGAAACAGGTTAAAACATGAAACCCGATATAATCCTAGTAGATGGTAGCTCGTATCTCTACCGCGCCTATCATGCCATGCCTTCGTTTTCGAATTCGAAGGGCGAACCCACCGGAGCGATTTATGGCGTGTTAAATATGATGAGGCGTCTCATTCAGGAATATCCCCAATCGGCGATTGCTGTTGTATTTGATGCCAAGGGCAAGACGTTTAGAGATGAGCTCTATTCTGAATACAAGGCGAATCGTCCGTCTATGCCTGAGGAACTCGCTGCACAGATTATGCCGCTGAATCAGGCGCTGGAGGCATTGGGTTTTCCCCTTCTCACGGTGGCTGGGGTAGAGGCAGATGATGTGATTGGAACATTAGCAAAACAGGCAAACGAGAAAAAAATTAGAACGTTGATCTCTACAGGAGACAAAGATCTCGCTCAATTGGTAAATGAGAACATCCATTTGTCTAATTCCATGAATGACTCCTATATGGACAGCAGTGGAGTTCTCGAAAAATTTGGTGTTCCACCCGATTTGATTATCGATTACCTGACATTAATTGGTGATAATGTTGACAATGTTCCAGGTGTACCCAAGGTGGGCCCTAAGACGGCGGTGAAATGGTTGTGTGAATTTGGATCGTTAGATTCCATCATTGAGCATGCAAACGATATCAAAGGAAAAGTGGGAGAGAATCTACGATCAAGTCTAGATCAACTACCCTTATCCAAAGAGTTGGTAACGATAGATTGTGATGTGGATCTACCTCTCAATATAGATCAGCTGAACAGAAGGTCCATCGATAAAGATAGGTTAATTGAGTTGTTCAAGCGTTTCGAATTTCGCACCTGGTTGTCGGAGCTATTGGCAGTCGATGAAGTTGAACCAACTGAAAAAAAGGGTATCGATCAAAATTCATTTGATCTAATAGACTCACAGGAAAAGTTCAACGCACTCCTAAAACAAATAGAAAAAGAAAACCTCTTTTCCTTTGATACAGAAACCACCAGTCTCGACTATACAGTTGCGCAGCTTGTGGGTGTGTCCTTCGCAGCGAGTCATTTCCCACCTTGCTATATCCCCTTGGGGCATGACTATGACGAAGCGCCGAAGCAGCTTTCATTAAAAGAAGTTTTGGAAAAATTGAAACCAGTTTTAGAAAACGCTTCTATTCCGAAAGTGGGTCAAAATCTCAAATACGATATGTCTGTCTTGGCCCGCTACGATATTCACTTATGTGGAATTGCCCATGACACCATGTTGGAATCTTATGTCTTAGATAGCGTAGGAAGCAGACACGATCTGGATTCGCTGTCTTTAAAATATTTAGGCCACAAGACCATTCATTTTGAAGACATCGCAGGTAAAGGGGCAAAACAAATCAGCTTCAATAAAATTCGAGTTGAAGACGCCGCACCGTATGCCGCAGAGGACGCGGAAATTGCCTTTAAACTTCATCAGACTCTTTACCCCAAATTGGAAAAAGAACCCGGCTTGAATCATGTGTATCAAACCATCGAGATACCGCTTATTGAGGTACTCTCGCGCATAGAACGAAACGGGGTGCTTATTGATGCTGAATGCCTTTTTGAACAAAGCGAGGCCTTTGCAAAACAAATTATAGAATTGGAGGCAGAGGCTCAGCGTCTGGCGGGCTCGGAGTTCAATCTTTCTTCACCCAAACAAATTCAAAAGGTGTTATTTGAAGACTTGGGTTTGCCCGTTTTGAAAAAAACGCCCAAAGGCCAACCTTCTACAGCGGAAGACGTGCTTCAGGAATTGGCACAAGACTATGAACTACCCTCCTGCATACTCAGGCATCGAAGTGTTTCCAAACTGAAATCCACATATACCGATAAACTTCCTCAGCAAATCAATCCAGCCACTGGTCGAGTCCATACCTCTTATCATCAAGCGGTGGCTGCCACAGGAAGGTTATCTTCCAGTGATCCAAATCTCCAAAACATACCAATTCGTAACGAAGAAGGGAGACGTATTCGCAAGGCCTTTATCGCTCCGGAGGGTTTCAAGCTCGTAGCAGCAGACTACTCACAAATAGAGTTGAGAATCCTGGCCCACATATCGGGTGACGAGGGTTTGCTCGAGGCATTTGAAAAAGGATTAGACATACACTCGGCCACGGCCAGTGAGGTATTTGGCGTGGCAATCGGCGAGGTAAACTCGGATCAGCGTCGTTATGCAAAGGCCATCAATTTTGGCTTGGTTTACGGTATGTCAGCATTTGGACTGGCGCGGCAACTGGATACTGACCGAAACACCGCACAGGAATACATGGATCACTATTTTGATCGCTATCCGGGTGTAAAGCGCTATATGGAAGAGATCCGTAAGTCTGCAAAACAAAGGGGCTACGTGGAAACATTGGCCGGTAGGCGGCTTTATTTGCCCGATATCAAGGCCTCCAATGTGCCTCGCAGACAATATGCTGAGCGAACGGCTATCAATGCCCCGATGCAGGGTACAGCCGCCGATATCATTAAGATGGCCATGATCAAGTGCCATCACTGGATTGGGATGGATAACAGGCAGGTTCGTATGATAATGCAGGTCCATGATGAGCTCGTTTTTGAGGTCTCTGTAGGGATATTGGATGAGACGGTTCAAACCATCCGCACGCTCATGGAGACGGCGTATGAGCTGAAGGTGCCCTTAGAGGTTGGGATCGGCGTGGGCGATAACTGGGACGAGGCGCATTAGGGAAAAATATTTTCACTTTTTTGTGAACTAATGGATAGGGACCCTGTCTTATTAACTGAGTAGGCGCAAACACTACTCTCTCGTCTGCCCTCCCTGGACGAGATTATCCCGATATCCCAGAGTCGGGTTTTACTTTAGCCCCGGTTTATACCGGGGCTTTTTCATTTTGATCTCTTTGAATCTGAAACCAGTCGTCCAGCTTATCCAACAATTCCTCTATGCCGTCATTTTTTAATGCTGAGAAGGTTTGTGAACTAACATTTGGAATTTTAAGCGATTTCGCTGTTTTCAATCGTGCGTTCGCGGCTGCACCCCGACCCAATTTATCGGATTTGTTCAGTAGCATATGGGCCGGTAGTTCGTTCTTATGGCACCAATCCAACAGCATCTGGTCGGTGTCTTTGAGGGGGTGGCGTATGTCCATCACCACGACAAGTCCCTTAAGTGAGTGTCTATGGCTGAGATAATCTTCCATCAGAGAGCCCCACTCTTTTTTGACCTTCAAACTCACTTTAGCGAAGCCGTAACCGGGAAGATCGATTAGTCTGCGCTCCTCGTCCAGATCGAACACAATAATTTGCTGTGTACGTCCAGGTGTCTTACTTGTTCGGGCGAGTTTGTTTTGAGCGGTAAGCGAATTGATGACGCTGGATTTACCCGAATTTGAACGGCCCACAATGGCGACTTCAAAGCCCTGGTCTTCCGGAAGTTGGTCAATATTGGCCGCCGCTAGCCGAAACCGGGCTTGTTGATAGGGCGGTATCATGAGGCGCTCTACTTTTTCCCGCGACCATATAGGTAATTTGAAAAGGTGGCTACATCAGAGCTGACACGTCTGAACAGGTGATCCAGACTGACGATCGCAATTTCCAGCAAATTAACCGCAATGTAAGGATGCTCGATGCGAAGGCGGTTATACATGGGTCTTGAAAGTTTTAGAACCTGAGTCTCCGAGGCGCTGGATTTGAGCCTTACAGAACGAGGCTGACGGTCAAAAAAGGACATCTCACCCATCAATTCTCCGGCGTGTACGACGCCAACCGCCGTTTCACCGGTACCCTCGTCGTAGAACAGGGAGGCCTCTCCCTTAACGATAAAAAACAATGCTTCGCCAACTTCGCCAATATCAGCTATCACTTCCTTCATTTTATAGTGAACCACATCGGTATAGTCCACCAGGGTCTGGATTTCCTTGACCGTTAATGACTCACACAGCTGCTGCTGGTTTAACAATTCCACCAGATTTATTTTTTCTGAAGTCACACTAATTCCCCTTAACAATTAGGCCTTTGTTGTGTTTAGCAATTGGCTTTAATAGCAAATTTGTTTAAAGTGACGAACTGACGATTTGGTCGCACCGTGGGAACTATACCACAACAAAATGTCTACATTCTAACGAGCTTGAATTCATGGTCTTGTGGAGGTGTTTTATGCGCTGGTTAAAATCCATAGCGTTGATAATGTTTTTTTCTTTGTCTGTAAATGGTTTGGTCCTCGCTGAGGAATATGAAGAAGGGGTTCACTACACCCTGATCACGCCTGCACAACCCACTGAAACCGGAAATAAGGTAGAGGTTCGAGAGGTCTTTTGGTATGGCTGTCCTCATTGTTTCAGGTTTGAGCCCACTATCAACCGATGGCTAAAAAACAAACCTGCTGAGGCTGAATTTGTCCGTATGCCTGGAATGTTGGTGCCCCATTGGGAGCCTCACGGCAGGGCCTTTTATGTCGCCGAAATGCTAGGCGTTTGGGACAAGATACATGAGCCCCTTTTCAATGCCTTGCATTTGGAGAAGAAAGAGATCAAAAGTGAAGACGGCTTAGCGGATTTTTTTGAAGGTTTTGGGGTTAAGAAAGACGACTTCCACAAAGCCTATCGATCTTTTGCTGTTGAGACCAAGGTCAGGCGTGCTAAACAGCTCGCCAAGCGGTATGGAATAAATGGGGTTCCTGCCATCATTGTTAACGGAAAATACGTAGTAAGTAACCGAAACAGTGGGGGTCCCAGGGAGACCATGAAGATAGCCGATTATTTGGTTAAGAAAGAATCAAGCAAATAATGACTGACTAAGCGTAGACATCCGGGTACTCGGGTGGTCTACGCTTAAATCTTCGATGTACCCACAGATATTGCTCCGGCACCCGTCGGGCCTCTGCTTCGATGAGATGGTGGAAGCGTTCTGTATCCAAAATTGGGTCGTCACTAGGAAAGGACTCAATGGGCGGAAGGATGTCCAGGGCGTAGGTACCATCGTCTAGCCTGCGCTCAAAAAAGGGTAGAACTACAGCCCCTGTCAGCTTGGCCAATCGAGATGTAGCGGTGTTGCTATTGGCGGGCACGCCGAAAAAGGGGACTAGCTCCGAGTATTTCCCTTCATAACCCTGATCCGGGGCATACCACACCACTTTATTTGCCTTTAGGAGCTTAATCATCTGACGAATCTCATTCTGCGGTATCAGGCCGGTGTTTTTTCCCCGATTTTCAAAAAATAATTTTTCCAACAGCGGGTTTTTGTGGACTTGGTAGACCGAATTGATGGGAAATTCCTGTAAGGCGGTCAGTAATCGCAGGCCCAATTCCAGGGTGGTAAAATGGGCCGCCAAGAGTATGGCCCCGTTTCCTGCTTTGAGCGCGTCCCGCAAATGCTCCAGACCATTGAATTGGGTCAGCTTGATCAACTCCTGATGAGAGCTCCACCAACACATGCCCGTTTCTATTAGACCAATGCCCACTGACTCGATATGCTGTTTCACCAGCTGGTCACGTTCTTGCTGGTTCAGATTGGGCATACACAGGCGTATATTGACCTCGGCGACACGTCGGCGGGACTTGGCCAGCTGGAAAAAGAGCTTGCCGAGCAGTCTTCCTACAGTAAGACGCAATCTGTGAGGCAGTAGGGTGACCAGTCTTAGTAGTCCAACTGCCAGCCAGATATGCCAGTAACGGGGTCCGTAAATACTCATGAATTAGGGTTGTTCGCAGAAAACCTTGAATAATCGATATATGTTAACATGTGCGCAGTTTGATTGGATTTAAGTATATATGACTATCGCCTTTGACCAGTTGTTGCAGGAACATCAGCAATGCATGAATCGCGTCGCTGAAATCAAAGACAATATTTTATCAGCAATTTCTCATTTAAAGCAGGTGTTAGGCAAAGGCGGTACCGTCTACGTTTGTGGAAACGGTGGATCGGCGGCGGATGCGCAACATTTTTCCTCAGAGTTTACGGGTCGTTTTGAAAAAGACCGTTCTGGCTTTCGCGCCGTGGCGCTTACCGTGGACACGTCTGCCATAACTGCCATAGGCAATGACTACGGTTTCGAAAAGATCTTTTCCCGACAACTGGAATCCCTGGCCCATGAAGGGGACTGTCTGGTGGTGATTAGCACCTCAGGCGGCTCAAAAAATCTGCAAGCTGCCGTCAACTCCGCTAAGGAGTTGGGTGTATCTTCCATCGGCTTACTGGGAAGAGATGGTGGCGAATTGGCCAAAATAGTGGATTACCCGCTAGTGGTTTCAGCACAGCGAACCTCCCGAATTCAGGAGGCCCATATATTTATCTTGCATGCGCTCTGCGAGGCCTTCGAGCCGCACTAGACGTGAGACTTGTCTATTCTCTAGTCGCTTCTGTACTGCTTTCGTTGGTACTGTTGTTAGTCTCCCTGTTCAAGCGTGACTATCTTCCGGGCATGAAACAGCGTTTTGGGTTTAATCTGCCCAAAGCGAACAAGAGGCTAGTCTGGGTGCATGCTGCCTCGGTCGGTGAGGTGGTGGCCGCAAAACCGCTGATCGAGTCCCTACTACATAAGGGTGAACTGGATATCCTGGTCACCACATTCACACCCAGTGGGAGAGATCAGGTCAGAAAAGAGTTCGCGGACCGTGTCACGCATGCCTTTCAGCCCTGGGATTTTGCCACCGTAGTGCGCAGATTTGCTCAAGTGTATGAACCCAGACTTCTGATCCTGATGGAAACGGAGTTCTGGCCCAATCTGGTTCAAACCTGCCAGCAAAGCCAAATTCCGGTGGCCATCGTAAATGGCAGAATCTCGGATCGGGCCTATCCCAAGTACAAGAAATTTTCCTGGCTATTTCGCCCTGTTTTGTCCTCCCTGGCTGTGGCCGCTGTGCAGACACATAAAGACCGATCACGCTATTTAGAGCTAGGTGTTCCTCTGGAGAAGATCCATATAACGGGAAATACCAAATTTGATGTTTCGTCTGAGCAGAAGCAAGACGATGGGAGTTTAAAACAAGGTATGTTTGGTAGTAGACCCGTTTGGCTTGCCGCTAGCACACACCAGGGAGAGGAAGAGATTTGTTTGAATGCACATCTGGCAGTATTAGAAAAATATCCAGAGAGCGTTCTGGTGTTGCTGCCCCGGCACGTGGATCGGGTCCGCGAAATTTCCCAGCTTATTGAACTAAAAGGCCTATATTATATAACTAAATCTTATATTAATGGTGATCTTAATAATATTTCAGTCATTCTGGGAGATAGCATGGGTGAAATGTCTTTTTATCTTTCTTTGGCTGACACAGTGTTGATGGGGGGAAGTTTGGTTGAAATTGGGGGCCATAACCCGTTGGAGGCGATCCAGCAGGCCAAACCCGTAATGACAGGCCCGCACACCAACAACTTTGAAGCTATTTACCGAGAGTTGGCTTTGAGTAAAGCCTGTATCCAGTTGAAATCAGGAGATGATCTGGCAGAAGTAGTGATGGAGATGTTGGAAAACAAGGACAAGGGAAGAAGTTTAACGATTAACGCGGCTAAGGTCTTGGAAGACGGAAGAGGGGCGGTGCCGCTTACCATAAAATATTTACAGCCGTTTCTAGGAATCACCTCCTAACCATCTGTTTATACTAACTATATCGTCAATCGCCAATTTGCCGGAGGCGGCTTTTAGCTTTAGAAGGTTCTCAATGTATTCGTAACGTGCGTTAGCGTAGGCTTTTTGTGCCTTGAGCATCTCTTTTAGGGAATTGAGTACGTCTACTGCAGATCGACTCCCCACGCGAAACCCTGCTTTAATTGAGTTGTGGGCCTTGGTGGTGGATTCTTTCGCTTGCCTGAGCGCTTTAATATGGCTAAGCGCGGCCAATGTGCGCATGAAATTGTCTCTGATTTCGTTTTCCACTTGTCTTTGCATCGATTCACGCTGATGTTTGGCTGCGATGGCCTTGTGGACTGTTTCAGTGGTTCGTGCCGATGTTTTCCCCCCTTCATACAAAGGGAGGCTAAATTCAACCAGCGCACCGCTATCCTCTGAGTGTCTGCCAAACACCCTTTCGTCTTCAACTTTTTCGGCATAGGCCTTTAGGTGAATCTTGGGTAAATGGGCTCTGCGATGCATGGATGTCTCCGCTTTCAGGATGCGATGTTCCATTTCGGCGATTGCCAGTTTGGGGCTGGATTTGTTGGCCAGCTCAATCCAGGAATCTGCACTAGCGGGATTGGGCGGTAGTAAGGGTGCGTTGTCTTTTAGTGGAGAGAGGGTTCCAAATTCCTGCCCAACAATGCGCTTTAGATTTTCCCTTGATATTGAGAGCTCCGTTTCCGCCAATAATTCTTCAGCGACCGCAGTATCGTGCCTGGCTGTGGCCTCAAGTACATCGGCCTTGGATGAAAGCCCTAATTTTAGGCGTTGGTTGGTGTGATCAAGCTGCTCAGAGGCGGAGTTTTTGTGGATACGAGAGAGGTTCAAGCGCTCGGTGTGTTGAATCACCCTAATGTAGGCGAGTGCTGAGTGTAGAATCGCTTCCTGCTTCGCCATCAGGCCTTCCAAATTGGATCGGGTCACTTTTAGATCTGCGATACTGTATTTGGCAAATAGTGTTGTATCAAACAGGGGAACGCTCGCTTCCAGCCTGTAGAGCTGGCCTTCCGTTGCGGAAGTGAGCGGGTCTGTCAGTGGAAGATTATTCAGCCTGGATACTTTTTGCTCATAGTTGCCCATCTCACCATATAAACGGATCTCGGGAAAAAACTCTCCCAAGGTCTGACGACGAGCAGCTTTACTGGCATCCCTCAATTCTTGCGCCTGTAAAAGACCCGTTTCATTGACCAAAGAGAGTTCAACGATTTCGACAATATTTTCCGCGTAGCAGGGGGTAGCGATCGAGAGAAACAGAAGTGATCTGCTTATTAATTGACTAGTAACGCGCCATATTCGGGTCAACTTGCGTCGCCCAGGCATCCATTCCGCCAAGGAGGTTATACAAGGATTCGAAGCCCATGCCTTGTAGCGCCAGGGCGGCATGTCGGCTGCGCACCCCGTGGTGACAGATACAGAGGATAGCTTGTGAGGGCTCAAACTGTTCAATGGCGTCCCTGATTTGGTTCAGAGGGAGTGAAATTGAACCGGGAAGATGGCAGATCTCATATTCCCAATCCTGTCGCACGTCCAATAGCACCAAGTCTGGATTGTGAGAATCCAGACGTTCCTTGAGCTGTGTCGGTGTCAGATTAACGATACTTGACATCAAAGCATGTCAGTTGGGAGAGTCGACTAAAATTCAAACTGAGGGGGTTCTTCGCCGTTCACCAAAAGTGGCAGTTCAGTTTCGAATAGTGATTTTTGTTCCCACTGGTTCTCGTCGACTCGCGTGATCAACATGGCCTCGAATATTGGCGATTTACCCACCACAATAAACATGCGGCCACCTAGGGTCAGGGAGTGCTTGAAAATCTCGGGTACTCGCGGTAAGGCTCCGGTGACTACAATAGCATCGTATGGACCGTGGTCATTCCAACCTTGGGAGGCATCGCCTTCTTCCAAGGTTACATTAGTGATTCCGTGGTTTTTCAGATTTGCCGCAGCAGACTTCATTAGGTCAGGGAATATTTCCACGCTATAAACATGGTTTGCTTTTTTAGCCAACATGGCGGTTAAATGGCCGCTTCCTGTGCCTATCTCTAGTACTTTATCAGTGGATTTCGGGGCGACCGCTTGCAGTGCATGGGCCTCCAATTTGGGGTGCATCATCTCCTGACCATTTGAGAGAGGGATGGGGATATCACTGTAGGCCAGATTTTTATATCGCTTGGGCACAAATTCTTCGCGGGGCATTTCATGAAGTAGTTCCAGCACTTCTTCATCCAGCACTTCCCAAGTGCGGATTTGTTGCTCAACCATATTGAAGCGTGCCTGTTTCAGATCGATTTCTGCCATCATGTCCATCTGCCTATAGTTAACCTAGCGCTAAAGGGTAAGCGGTTTATCCGATTTTGGCAACAATTTGGAGCCATTTTCATCTTGGGAGGCTTCGAGTTTTTGTGATATCGTTGCCTCTGCGACAGGGGTGCCGGGGAACACATGCGCTCGGCTGAGAAAGACCCTTTGAACCTGATCCGGTTAATGCCGGTGTAGGGAGGCGCGGCGCATCGCCCTCCCGCTGATCTAGCACCTAGTGAGGGACTATCATGAACGCCATTCCTGAAGACATGCTCAGCAAAACAGCCAAGGTAGATGAATCTTGGACTGAGCCTTTTCCCAATTCAAGCAAGGTCTATGTGGCGGGTGGTCGGGAAGATATACGTGTTCCCATGAGAGAAATCCGCTTGAGCAATGCCGATCAGCCCGATTGCCAGCTCCAATCGGTATTCGTGTACGACACCTCTGGCCCCTATACCGATCCCAGGAGTCAGCTGGATATTCGTAAAGGACTTCCGGATATACGGAGTGCCTGGATCAAAGAACGCGCCGATACAGAAACGCTTGGTTCTCCTACGTCTGGATATGCCAATGAACGGTTAAATAACAATAGCCTCAATCACTTACGATTCGAGCATAAGAAAACACCGCGCCGAGCTAAGGCGGGGATGAATGTCAGTCAGATGCACTATGCTCGTAAAGGTATCGTGACACCCGAGATGGAATACGTGGCTATCCGTGAAAATCAGCGCCTAGACATATATAAGGAATATATCAAGGCCCAGCATCCGGGCCACTCTTGGGGGGCGAATCTTCCCAATGAAATCACGCCTGAATTTGTGCGAAACGAAATCGCTTTGGGTAGAGCGATTATTCCAGCCAACATCAATCATACTGAACTTGAACCCATGATCATTGGCCGAAACTTTCTGGTTAAGATCAATGGAAATCTGGGTAATTCTGCGGTCACGTCTTCCATTGAAGAGGAAGTGGACAAGATGGTGTGGGGAATCCGTTGGGGTTCAGACACCATAATGGACTTGTCCACCGGTAAGAATATTCATGAGACTCGGGAATGGATAATCCGTAATTCACCGGTACCCATAGGCACAGTCCCCATTTACCAGGCCCTGGAAAAGGTTGACGGCAAAGCAGAAGATCTTAACTGGGAAATATTCCGGGACACCCTGATCGAACAGGCCGAGCAGGGGGTGGACTATTTCACCATACACGCCGGT